>NZ_JANSHV010000229.1:0-4976 GCF_047461775.1 Synechococcus sp. R6-5 | reverse complement strand
CTCTCAGAAAAAACCTGCCCGTAGCACTGGTTATGGTGATTTCAAATTACACTGAAGCAGCTTGTAGATTCCAGACCTCTTTCTCCTTTGGAGAGGGGCCGGGGATGAAGGAGTGATGAGGGGACTGCGGTGTTGTGGAAACTAAGCCGAAAACTAGTTCCATTACTGCTTCAACGGACGGGAAGCCTGGGGATCTTCTCCTCAGAGCAGAAATCAGGGCGCCAGGTTCGTTTTCTGCGCCGCTTCCGCTTTACCCGTATTGGGGTGCGGTTTGTCGGGATCGCCCTGTTGGTAAGTATTGCTGCTTTCAACACCGGCAACAATCCCCTGTATTTGTTGCTGGGAATGCTGCTCAGCCTTATTCTCATCAGTGGTACCCTCTCTGATCTTACCCTCAAAGATCTGGAGGTCAGCCGGCAGTTGCCTAGCCGCATTTTCGCCGGCCAGCCTGTCTTAGTGGGTCTCACGCTGGTCAATCGCAAACGGCGCCTGCCCAGCTTCTCGTTGCAGGTGAGCGAACGCATTGAGGGGCTGAGGCGGGAAGATTGGCCTTCCAGCTATGTTTTGCGGGTGGATCCCGGTGCCAAGGTGGACACTTTTTATCAGCATACTTTTTCAAGGCGGGGAGTCTGGCAGTTGCAAGGTTTTGAAGTTGCCACCAGCTTCCCATTTGAACTCTTCCGCAAGGCGGTAGAGATTAGGGATCCCCAAACGGTGATCGTGTTTCCGCGGCTCGCCCCGGTTCAAGGATTGGCGCTGTGGGATCAGCTCAGCAGCGGCAACCAATTGCGCCCCCAGCCTGGTCGAGAGGGAGACTACCTGAGCTTACGGCCCTACCGACCCCACGACGATGTGCGTTCTGTCCACTGGAAGATCTCGGCCAAACGGGATCAACTGATCGTGCGGGAGTTGGAGCGTCCACGAGCCCAGGCCATCACCCTCTGTTTTGAAAACCGCTGGCAGCCCCAGAAAGAGAGGCCCGAGATCCATCGAGACAAGTTGGAGCGAGCTGTAGAGCGCTGTGCCGGGATCCTCTTCTACTTGATGCGAGAAGGTTACCCGGTAGCACTTGTTACGTTACAAGAGCGGACTCCTTTTGGGTCAGACCTGGCCCATCAAGATCACCTGCTGACCGTGTTGGCACGACTTACTTTTGTCGGGGATCCCCAGCTCAGCCCTCCACTGGAAAGAGAACCTGATCCCTCTGTCAAGTTTGACCTCACCCCTCAAGATCGCTGTGTGCTGCTGGCCCATCCCGACCAGGATGGAAAATCTGCCCCGGCCCATCTCATCCACACGGGATCGCTGTTGCAATTTATCCCAATTGAGTGAGCTTCAGGCCCATTTTGATAGCAGGATCCATCTGAGATTGTTTGGAAAGCTTGGGCGCAGATCCTTGCAAAGCTTTAGGTTAAACTGCTGAAGAAGTGGTGGTTCACTGCTCCAACTTTTGTCGCAATTCTGGAATGGCCCGCCGCATTTGTCGATAGCCCTCCTGAATAATCGGATCTGCTTGATGAAAATCGAAGATCCCATACTGGCTCAGCTTGGGTTGTAAGAGCAAATCCGGCGGATGTTCGGCTAAAACACTGCGGGTAACGATTTGCTCCATCACGTTCAACGTCTTGCCAATAACGTCGAAAATATTGGGACCAGAGGGCTCATCTGGAAACCATTGGCTAATTTTTTCTTGGATCCCTTGTTGTAGGGATTGATAGCGTTTGCGAATGCGGGTGATGAAGTTGGTTTCTTCTTCGATCACTTCTCCTTCAGCATTCAAGCGCTGTCGCCGTTGAAGGGTTTCTTCCACCTCTGTTTCTTCCAGTTGCGACTCCACATCCGCGGGATCCACATGGTTGAGATTGACCGCAACAACAACATCGGCCCCCATCTCCCGCACCACTCGCACCGGCACCGGATTGACAATGCCTCCATCTCCGAGATAGCGCCCTTCGTGGTGAAAGGGAGTGAAAATTCCTGGGATAGAGATGCTGGCCCGCACGGCATCTGCCATTTTGCCCGAACGCAACAGCACCTCCTGGCCTGTGATCAAGTCGGTAGCCACACAGCAAAAGGGGATCCCGGCCTCTTCAATACACAGCTCTTGCAAATGTTCTGTCAGCAGCTCATAAATTTTGTTGCCATCCAGCAGGCCACAGGTGGGAAAGACCACATCAAACAAAGACAGGATCATCTTCCAGTTGAGATCTCGCACAAAGTCTTCCAGCTCATCCAGTTCTCCCGCTGCATAAATGGCTCCCACAAAAGCGCCAATGCTCGTCCCAGCAATGTAGTCAACGGAGATCCCAGCCCGCTCTAGAGCTCGAATCACACCAATATGAGCCCATCCCCTGGCTCCGCCGCTGCCCAGTGCCAATCCCAGTTTTTTGCCCATGATTGCTCCCTCAAAAAGAAGCCCAAAAGACTTCAGGAATCTTAAACTTTGCTCTCTCTAAAATCAATTAGGTACCTGCCCTTTCTCGCAGATCGGGAGGCAGATAGCTGCGTTCCCCCAAGATTTCCAGAAGAGGACCATAGCGGTCAAACTTGACAACGCTGAGGGAAGCCGCCAAGACCTCAATGCGATCCCGGTAGCGGCCCAGGTCAATGCCCAGCAGGCTGCAGAGAATAACCCGAATGGTGGCCTTGTGGGAGACGATCAAGACGTGGCCGCCTGTCCATTTTTCCTGGATCTCGGCCACAACCGGCATGGCCCGATTGGCAATTTGCACGGCGGTTTCGCCCCCCGGAGGGGCGTTCCAGGCTGGCTCGGTCATCCAGCGCCAATAGGCTTCTGGGTAGGCTTCTTGCGCCTCAGCGTGGGTTTTGCCCTCCCACTCGCCGTAGTGAATTTCTCTTAGGCCCTCTCGAATCTGCATCTCCAAGCCAACTTTCTCGGCCAGGGGGCTTAGGGTAGCCAAGGCGCGCCGCATTGGGCTGACGTAGAGAGCTTGCCAAGGGATCCCAGCATAGGCTGCGGCAAAGGCTTCTGCCATTTGTTTGCCTTCGGGGGTGAGGTCGGGATCGAGAGCGCCGCAAAAGCTGCCGGAACGGCTGTAGGGAGTTTCTCCGTGTCTAAGGAGGTAAAGTCTCAGGCTCATGGGAAATATGCTTATGGGAGCGAACTTTGCCACTCTAGCTGCCCAACTTTAAGCTCTCCTTATCCCCCCTCGGGGCGGTGGTTGGTGGTGGGGATGTAGATGCGGCTGCCCGCCCACTGCAATTTTTCCCGCAGAGTGCGAAAGTAGGAGAGATCTTTTTCCAGGATCATCAGCTTGGCCGGTGTAGGCGCTTGCTGAATGTGAACCCACTGGCCGGGATTCACCGACTGAGCCAACACGCCATCTGTCCACAGGCGGGTTAACCCTTCGGGATCCGCAAGGGGCCAAATGTCCACCCTGGCTGTGCCGCTGATGACAATAGGACGGCTGGACAAACTCAGGGGACAAATAGGGGTGATGATGATGGCGTCGAGGGTGGGCTCGAGGATGGGGCCATTGGCTGCCAGAGTGTAAGAGGTGGATCCCGTCGGTGTGGCCACCAGCACGCCATCCCCGTGGTACTGATCCAAAATCTCTCCGTTGACCTCGATCTCCATGATCGCGGCGGGCAGCCGCTCTCGGTTGATCGGCTTCAGGCAGATCTCATTGAGGGCATAGTAGACTTCGCTAACCGGGCGGCCCTGGGGTTTTCCCTCTCCACGGGCGGCCAAGGGATCCCCTTGCCCCAACTGCGGCTGTTCCCAAATCTGGGCTTGCAACATCATGCGGGCTTGCAAGAAAAAATCCCCTGCCTGAATGCGATCCCAGGGATCCTGTTGCAGCACCCGCTCCGACTGGGCCAAAAACCCCAGCCTACCCCCCACTTTGATTGGCAAAATCGGGATCCCATAGGAGGCTAGGTATCGTGCCGCCGCCAACACCGAGCCATCTCCCCCCAGCACCACCGCCAGATCGATGGGATCCGAGGTGGCCTCCAAAAAGACTGGGTAGGGGTTGTGGTGCAAGCCAGTGGGAGCTGTCAACACCGTAACACCGCGCCGGCGCAACTGCTCCGCACACCTCTGGCAGGCGGCTTTGCTCTCCCGATCCCCCTCTTTGTAGGCAATCACCACCAAGCCCAAGTCCATGGTCAACCTCATCAAGGGATCCCTGTCGATTGTCCCCTTCTTCAGACTGGGGATTGCTCAGGATAATCCAGACTATCCCCCCCAAAGTTAACCAGAAAATGTTCTCTTGGACGGTGAAACCGATCACCGCAGCTCTCCCTTGAGCGTCACTGCCCCCGCCAGAGCTTTCTTCTACAACTTTTAAGTAACAGTTAAGTAAATCTGAGAAGTCACCTTGAAGAATCAACCGAAAACCCCGCCATTTCCAACAGATGGCCCCAATCCGGATCCCTGAGTTCAGCCACCGGCGTAGGCTGGTGCAGACCTCAGCAATTCGGTTTATGGTATGGACATTCCCCCTGCAATTCCTCTTCTCCAAGCTGCAAACCCATGACCGCAGATCTCACCAACCGCATTTTGGGCAACCGCTACCAGCTGATTCAAGAAATTGGTAGCGGTGGTATGGGATCCGTCTTCCGCGCCTTAGACTTACACAACAACGGCCAAGAGGTAGCTGTCAAGATCTTATATGCCCCCATGCTGCTGAGCCGGGGCGACTTCCAGACAGACTTGCGCCGTCGCTTTGCCGAAGAGATCCGCGTCAGCACCCTTCTGGGGCAGCATCCTCGCATCGTCAAGGTTTTGGATCACGGCCAAGAGGGGGAGCAGGCCTACTTGGTGATGGAGTACCTCAAGGGGCAGGATCTGGGCAAGCTGATCCGAGAAAAAGGGGCTTTGCCGGTTCGACAAGCCGTTCGACTAGCCTTGCAGGCCTGTGAGGGGCTGCACTTTGCCCACACGTTTCAGGCCAAGGTAGAGGGTCGCGAGATTCGAGGCGTTATCCATCGCGACATCAAACCCAGCAACC
>NZ_JANSHV010000228.1:0-7079 GCF_047461775.1 Synechococcus sp. R6-5 | reverse complement strand
GCGGGGCTCCTGCGATTTCTAGCTGAATACCGAGTTTGAAGAGGACATCTGTGTTGATTCTGGACAATGTCCTGATTCAAAGGCCTACAGCCTGCTTTCGGGAACGGACGCTATCTTACTGGCTAGCGTCTCATTGTTGTTTGAATTGACCATCAACTGCCTCCCAAACCCTCTGCGCCGCTCAACCCTCATCCCCTGCCCCTCTCCCAGAGGGAGAAGGGAGTAGCAAGGAGAAGGGCAACCTAAACCAAATCCGCTGCCACCCGGTGGGCGCAGGCAAAGCCGGAGAAGGCAACGGCATTGAGCCCTTGGCCGGGGAAGGTGCTATCCCCCACGCAGTACAAGTTGGGGATGGCGGTGCGATTGAAGGGCATGCCCAGCAAGCCCCAGGGATCCCGGCTGGGGATAGGCCCATAGGTGCCGTTGCTGCGGCTCAAGAAGCGGCGGTGGGTGCGGGGGGTGCCTATCTCCTTCAGTTCAATGTGGGATCCCAGTTGAGGCCAAAGGGCCTCCAGGCGGCGGATGAGGCGGTCGGCGGCTTGCTGTTTTTGGATCTGGTACTGGCTTGGGTTCAACCCTTGCCAGGTGGACATCCAACTGGGGGTAAAGGCATGAACAATGTGGCGGCCCGGGGGAGCCAGGTCGGGATCCAACAGGGTGGGGACGGAGACGAAAAGGGTGCCCTGCTCAGCCTCCATCTGATCCCAATCTTCCAGGAGAATGTGGTGACAATAGCGTTCGCCGGACAGGGCCTCGGCCCGCACCCCCAGGTGCAAGCTCAAGAAGCTGGGGGATTGTTGGTAGCGTTTTTGCCACTGCCGCTCCGCCCTGGGCAGGGATCCCGGCCATAGGCGCTCAAAGGTGTCCCAGCGGGTGGCATTGGAAATGATCGTGCGGGCAAAGAGCTTTTCCCCGCTGGCCAGTTCTACGCCCACCGCCCGACCTCTTTCTTCCAGGATCCGCCGCACGGGTGCTTTGTAGCGGATCTGCCCGCCATGGGCCTCTAGCCCCTGGGCCAGCTTTTGGGCGATCTGCCCCACCCCCCCTTTGGGATAGTTGACACCGCCGTAGTGTCGGTCACAAAATACCATCCCGGCATTGATGATGGGCGTGCGATCCGCCGGCACCACCGACCAGCAGTAGCACTCCATGTCCACAAAGCGCAGCAAATCCGGATCCCGCAGACAGCGCCGCGCTACCTGGCCCACATTCACCGGCAAATAGCGCGCCAAGGTCAGGCAGCCGAGGGGATTGCTCACAAAAGAACGAAATAGATAGCCCCACTCCTCCAACGAGAGCAGCTCCATGGCGTTGAGGCTGTTGAAGATGGGCCACAGGCTATCGTAGAACCGGCGAATGCCGGCGGCTTCCCGGGGAAAGTAGCCGGATAGCTCCTGCAAAAACTGCTCGTAATCCCGGTGTACTCGGGGATTCAGCCCCTTGGGCAGGTGGTAGGCAATCTGCACCGGATCGGGGATAGAGTCTATGGACTGGCCCACCGCTGCCAAAGCCCGTGTCAGCAAGTTAGTGGTGCCTTGGGTGCCCAATCCAAAGATCATGGAAGCGCCCACGTCGAAGCGGTAGCTCCCCTTGCCTAAGGGATCCGGACGCTCAAAATAGCCGGCACTGCCCCCTGGAATGAGGTATTTTTCCAGCACCAGCACACGGTATCCTTTGGCAGCCAACTGGCTGGCCGCGACCAATCCCCCGATCCCAGCACCGATGACGATGGCATCCCAAGCAGGGGAAGGGGTGTACAGAGCCTGCAAGAGGGTCTGAGAAGGCAAAGTTGAGGTCAAGGGATCCCTCTGGAAACTCAAACGCAAGATCAGTATCTTTACCGTACCAGAGGTTCTAGGGTTTCCCCATGAGTTGAGCTCCCCTGGGAATGAGTTTGCCCAGATCTGCAAGATCCCCAAATAGAGATTGTGGCGCGGGCTACGGAACCGAATTCACGAATTTGCTATACAGAATCCGGCCACACGACACAGATGGTTTTGCCATGTTGGTGACCCAGCATCCTGTCTTTCGGCGCTTTTGGTACCCGGTGATGCCCCTCAGCCGATTGGAGCAGGGATCCCCGCAACCTTTCGAGCTGCTGGGGGAAAAGATCGTCCTTTGGCTGGACGAGGCCGGACAGCCCCAGGCAGCCGCAGACCGCTGCTGTCATCGATCGGCTCAATTGTCCAAGGGGATCGTTAGCAACGGCCACCTTCGCTGCCCCTACCATGGCTGGGAGTTTGATGGCACGGGAGCCTGTGTCAAGGTGCCGCAACTGCCGGATCAGGCCCGCATCCCAGAGAGCTACCGCATTCCCGCCTATCTCTGCCAGGCCCGCTATGGCTATGCTTGGGTGTGCTTGCATCCCCAGCCTCTACGGGGGATCCCGGTCATCCCAGAAGCCGAGGATCCCAGTTACCGGCTCATCCACGAGTTCTACGAACGCTGGGAATGTGCCAGTTTGCGCATCTGCGAGAACGAGTTCGATGCCGCCCACATCAGCTTTGTACACCAGAACACCTTTGGCAGTATGGAAGACTTGGTACCCAGCCACTTCGAGGTCGAGGAGCTGGACTACGGGATCCGCACCCGCACAGTGCTCGGTGTAGCCAACCCAGAGCTGCAACAAAAAAACCTGGGCATTGCTGCCGCCAAAACCGAGCGCACCACCACTTCAACCTGGCATTTGCCCTTCACCAACCACCTTCACATCCGCTACCCCAATGGCCGCAGCCATGTCATCGTCAACATCCCCACCCCCATCAACGACCGAGCCTCCCAAGTGGTGCAGTTTTGTTTGCGCAACGACACCGAAGCCGATACCCCAGCCGCCGAGGTTATCCGCTTTGACCGGGCTGTAACTTTGGAAGATAAAGCCATTTTGGAGACCACGGATCCCGACGTTCCTCTCACCCTCAGCACCGAACAGCACATGCTCACCGATAAGCCCGGGATCCTGATGCGCAAGCAATTGGCGGCTCTGCTTAAAGCCCACAGCAGCTCCTCAAACCAGATTTTCTAGGCTGCGGGTGCCAGCGTAGCGGCTGTAGGCGTAGATCAACCCCAGGGTGAGGCCGGTGACCAAAAAGCTGAGGGCCGCCCCGAAAGGGTAGTCCAGGCTGGAGCCAAACTGCAACTGAATCACATTCCCGATCAACAGCGTTTTGCTGCCCCCCAACAGATCCGGCACTACGAACATGCCGAAAGCCGGGATCCCCACCAGAATGAGGCCCGCCGCCAGTCCAGGCAAGGTCTGGGGCAGAAGCACCCACCAAAAGACCTGCCAACCCTTGGCATAGAGATCCCGTGCCGCTTCCGCCAGCCGCCAATCGATGCGCTCCACCGCCGTGTACAGGGGCAAGACCATGTAGGGCAAAAACGTGTAGACCATGCCCAGATAAACCGCCAGCCAACTGGGATACAGAGCCGTTTGCGGTGGGATCCAGCCCAGCCAGGCCGCCAAGCGAGCCGGCCACCCTTCCGGGGCCAGCACCACCATCCAGGCATAGGTGCGGATCACCAGGTTCGTCCAAAAGGGCACCACCACCAAGGTGAGCAACAGATCCCGTTGTCGGGGTGGGTGGGCGGCAATGAAGAAAGCCAATGGGTAGGCCAGCAGCACGCAAAAAAAGGTGGTCACCCCCGCCACCAGCAGGCTGCGGCCCAAGATCTGCCAGTAGACGGGCGTCCATCCCAAGGGGCCAAAGCCGAGAATGCGCAGATAGTTCTCCAGGGTCAGGGGCAGTTGAATCTGGCCAAACTCCCCGCGGCTGAGAAAGCTGCACACCAACAGCAACAGCCCCGGCAGCACCAGAAAAAACATCACCCACAGCACCCCTGGCCCAGCAAAAATTAGGCTGCGCCCCAACTCCTGCCAAGGGGTGAGCAGCTCCCCAAATCGCACCTGGGCTTGGCCAGGGATCCACTTGCCCACAGGAGATGGCAGCTTCAACATCCAGTCTCCTCCTGACGGGGATCCGGTCGCAAACGGATTAGGCTTTTCGGGGGTAGGTGGGCCACCAGCGCTGCGCCGATCTCAAACCCTGCATCCTCAATATCGGTGTTGAGGGCCGTGGCCTTGAGCTGCTGACCTTGGTTTGTCCGCAACAGGTATTGGTTCTCAGCCCCAGTGTAGATGAGGTTTTCCACCCGCACCGGCACCTGGTTGGGCAGCAGATCCCAGCCGCTGCGAGAGAGCTGGATCTTTTCCGGGCGAATGGCCAGTTGCACCGGTTCCGAGCTGGCCGGGATCCCCAAGACCTTCAGCTTTCCCAAGGGCGTATCCACACAGTCCGTCCCACAGGCGATCCCCTCGATCAGGTTGCTGGCCCCTAAAAAGTCGGCTACGAAGGCCGTCGCCGGGCGCTCGTACACCTCATCGATAAGGCCCACTTGCTCAATGCGCCCCGCCCGCATCACCGCCACCCGGTCGCTGGTCACCAAAGCCTCTTCTTGGTCGTGGGTAACGAAAATAAAGGTCATGCCCAGGCGGCGCTGCAACTCGCACAACTGCACCTGAAGCTGCTTGCGCAACTTGGCATCCAACGCCGACAGCGGCTCATCCAACAAGAGCACTTCCGGCTCGTTCACCAAAGCCCGAGCCAAGGCCACCCGCTGCTGCTGTCCCCCCGACAGCTCATGGGGCTTCCGCTTGGCCAGAGCTGCAATCTCCACCAATTCCATAGCAGCCGCTACCCGCTTGCGCAGAGCTTCTCCCCGCACACCCCGCATGCGCAGGCCGAAGGCGATGTTGTCCTCCACCGTCATAAAAGGGAAAAGGGCATAGCTCTGGAACACGGTGTTGACATTGCGCTTGTGGGCGGGCAAGTGGCCCACCGGGCGACCTCGAATCACCACTTCCCCAGCATCGGCCATCTCCAGGCCGGCCAGGATGCGCAGCAGGGTGGTCTTGCCGCAGCCGGAAGGGCCCAGCAGGCCGAAAAACTCCCCCCGCCGAATGTTCAGCTCAATGCCATTGAGGGCCACAAAATCGCCAAAACGCTTGTAGAGGCCCGCCACTTCTACATCCCAGTCGGGATCCCGGACGGTGGAAGTACTGGAGATGACACTCGCGATCACAGTTGACAGCGCTGATAAAACCATCTAACCCAGTATGCAAGTCTCCGAGAAAATTGCAGTTATCCTCCACACCCGGGGCACAAGTTCCAGGCCAAGCCCTGCAACCGGGGATCCCTGGCCGTAGCCTTTCCAGATGGGAAACGTTGGGAACAAAGGACTCCGTCTCGCTATCGCGAACGGCCCCATAATAGGGTATGCATGGGTTGCTGCCAAAACAGATCCTGCCCCGCCCTACCTTGATCTAATCGGATCTAATCGCGTCAGCGAGGCGGAGTCCTTACTGCTCCCATTACTGCTCCCAATAAGTATCGGCGATGGGATCCGCAGGTGTCGCGGGCTCCTGCATTGGCCAGACCCAATCCGTGAGGTCTTGAGAGGGGATCCCTTCCGGTAGCAGCCCATGGCAGCGGGAGCGAAACAGACAACTGTTGCAGCGCTCAGTGTGGGGGGTCATGGGAAAGTCTTGCGCCTCCAGTTGCCGCAGGTGGTTCAGAGTGGCTCTTAGGTGGGCCAGGTCTTGCTCATAGGCGGCGGCGCTGTAATACCGGTGGAAGGGCTGCTGCGGATGTTGCACATACCAAAAGGTCAGTTGCACCTGCTCCGGCTCAAAAGGGCCTTCCAGGGGCAGCTGCTGGGCCACCTCGCAGAGCAGCAGAGGGTAAAGGCGCACCTGCCAGTCTTGGGCCAACTGTTCATCGCGAGGACGTTGACGCTCAGTTTTCCAGTCCAGGATGTGCAGGGATCTGGGGATAATCACCAGCCGATCCAAACGGGCTATCAACTTAAAGCCCTCAATCCGTTGCCACAGGGGCAACTCCGCCAACACCCGTCCCTGGGGATGGGCATGGGGACTGGCCAAAAACACTTGCCACCCCTGCTGCACCACTTCATCTAGGCCCGACAGACGCGGCTCCACCTGCCGCCCGCGGCTGTGCCACTCCACCAAACGGTGAAACTGCCGTCCGCGCCTCTGCTCCAGCTCGTGCTCAAAAACACTGGCAGCGGGCCAGATCAACCGCTCCAGGTACACATAGCGAAACAGGCGGGGGCAATGGTCCAGCAAGGCCAGCGAAGAGGCGGAGAGGTTGACCTGCTCAAGACTCAACCTCTCCAGAGAAGGGGCAGCAGGGATCCCAGACAAAGTGCTCCGCACCGCTGTCGCGAAGGGGAAGAGCTGGCAAGAGGGGGCTAAGTTCCACTGCTCTTAGGATACCCCCACCGCCACCAGGGGTCGCCCAGCGGAGGAGCTCATTTCCAACCTGCTCCAAATTTCCATCCTGCTGCTCCGCAACGCTTGCGCAGAAGGGCGTGGGCGGGATCTGGACTGCAACCGCCCGCTGGAGCTGGGATCCCTGTCGGGATGGCTAGACCCGGAACCGTCTGTGGTTGCGCTAGGTTCCCACCGGACTTGCCCAGACCCAGATGGCGACCATCCCATCCCAGAGCAACAGAAGCAGAGCAAAACATCCTAGGAGCCCGTACATCCAAGGCTGAACGTAGGGGCGCAGCCCGCCAATCTCCAGTTGAGCGTGCCGTCGAATCTCAGCCAACAGCTGCTTGAACCTGGTCACCCGCATCGGCAAAAGTACGCGATCCCCCCCTCGGCTGACCAAGTAATACACCATACCACCCTGGCTGGTGGAGCGGGGCTCAATGCGCTCGATATCGGCCCACCGGATCTGCCACTCCTGCCGCACAAAAGGCGGCACCCAACTGGGGTAGGTGGCCTGCATGCCCTCTTCGTCCAACTGAATCTGCTGGCTCAGGGATCCCAGGACTACCCCCCATCCCAGCAGCAGAGCAATCCAAAGGGATCCCAGCTCAAGAGGTGTTGCCTGTTGCCGAGCCAGCAGGATGGGTAGGGGCAGAACCAGTCCCCAGTACAGAGCCTGCACAGCGCAGCGAATTAAGGGAGAGATGGGGAAGGTCATCGTCGGCAAGATGAGGCTGGCTTTATCAAACTTAAGATAGCGCTAGGTTGTGTTGATCTTTCATTTGAG
>NZ_JANSHV010000227.1:0-5521 GCF_047461775.1 Synechococcus sp. R6-5 | reverse complement strand
CCCCCCCCATCCCAGCAGAGTGGCTATTGGTCAGATAGTCCCTTCGACGACGACCCCTGGGGATAGACCGTCCTGCCAGGATCTATAAGCCAGCTTTGCGACAAAGCTCAGTCCTCTCTGCCCTAACCGGCCTTGGGAGGGCCTGGGTGGTCACATACCCTGGAAGAAACCTGTTGCAAGGGATCCGCAAGAAGATCCCCAGAATCAGTACGAGGATCCCGATCCTCGACATTCAATCCTTTCCTGCCCGGCCAAACCTATGGAACCGACCCTGTCGGATTTACAAGCCCTTAGCCAATGGGATCGACAGTTCTGCCAGTTTGCTGCCCAGCAGCAGCTCCTCAAGCCCAAACAACTGGCTTTGGCCCTGAAGATCCAGCGGCAGCAGCACGGCCCTCTAGCCTTGATCCTCTGGCAGTTGGGCTTTGTGGGCCTGCAACACCTGGCTCAGTTCTGGGAAAAAATGCCCAGCGAAGCCGAGTCCGAACTGCTCGAAGACAGGGCCTGCGGTGGATGAGAAAGCGATGAACGAGAGCCTCCCCAAACCTGTGCAAAAGCGCTGGAAGTCCTTTGCAGTACGGAACCAAGGTGTACAGTCATTTCAAGTTAGACTAAGACACTTCTCAACTGCTCCGCGGTGCCGCCCAAACGCCCTGCGCCGCTTCCGCGACCACCCCCAATCTCTCCCGAAGGGAGAGCTAGGAAGCAAGGCAACGGAACTTTTCCGCCAAAAGACAAGCATCAAGCAGATTCCCCTGGCTACCTACCCAACGCTGTCGCCACCAGGCAGCAGATCCTTGGGATCCTCCGGTGGGGGCAGATGCGCCAGATCCACAGGCGAAGGGGATCCCCCCAAAATTCGCACCTGGATCCCCTTGATCACGACATAGAGCACCGGCACCACCAGCAAACTGAGCATTGTCGAGACGAACATGCCGCCGATCACCGCCGTGCCCAGAGACTGACGGCTGGCGGCCCCGGCCCCGCTGGCCACTGCCAGCGGGAAAATGCCCAGGATAGTGCTCAGGGCGGTCATCAGAATGGCGCGGAAGCGCGTCTCGGCTGCTTGGGTGGCAGCTTTGAGCAGTGGGATCCCTTGGGCAACCAACTGGTTGGCAAACTCCACAATCAAGATGGAGTTTTTGCTGGCCAGCCCGATCAACATCACCAACCCGACTTGGCAGAAGACGTCGTTGGTCAAGCCCCGCAGCAGTTGCGCCAAAAGAGCCCCAAGAACCGCCAGCGGCACCGCCAACAAAATGATCAAGGGATCCACATAGCTCTCAAATTGCGCCGCCAGCACCAGGAAGACGAACACCGAGCCCAAAGCAAAGATCAGCGGCACCTGTCCTCCCGACTCGATTTCTTCCAGCGACAGGCCCGACCACTCGAAGCCAAACCCCTGCGGCAACAACTGGGCGGCTAGAGTTTCCATAGCCCGAATCGCTTGCCCTGAGCTAAAGCCCGGCAGGGCGCTGCCCTGAATTTCCACCGAGCGGAAGAGGTTGAAGTGGTTGATGATGGCCGGGCTGGTGGTCTCCTCCACCTGAACCAGGGTGCTCAACGGCAAGAGCTGCCCCTGCCCACCCCGCACGTAGAACTGGCCGATGCTTTCCGGGTTACCTCGGAATGCTTGATCCGCCTGCACATAGACCCGGTAGTTGCGGTTGAACAGGTCGAAATCATTGACGTAGGTGCCCCCCAGCAGCGTCTGCAGCGTGCCGAAGACATCCAACAGAGGGATCCCCAACAACTGGGCCATCTCCCGATCCACCTGTACTTCTAGCTGCGGCGAATTGGCGTTGAAGGTGGGCGGGTTAATCCGCAAGCCCAAGGGGGGTTGGCCCGGCGGGGGCGGCGAGTTGCCCACAAAAAACAGGGTGTTGGCCGTCTGCTCCAAGAGGTTGAAATCGTTCACCCCCCGATCCTGAAGCTGGAAAGTAAACCCGCCCGCAACCCCCAAATTGGGAATGGCCGGCGGCAGGATCGGGATCACCAATGCGCGGCTGATCCCGCCCAAAAAAGGCCCAAATAGCCGGTTGACAATCGCTTGCGCCGATTGCTCCGGTTGCCGCCGCTCTTCCCAGGGCTTGAGGGTGGCAAAGATCAGCCCATTCCCCGGCGAGGGCCCGGTAAAGCTGAACCCCCCCACGATCACCCGATTTTCGATCTCAGGGATCCCCTCCAAAATAGCGGCGGCCTGCCGGATCACCCTGTCGGTATAGTTGAGGGAAACCCCCGGCGGCCCCTGGACAATGGTGATGAAAAAGCCCTGATCCTCATCCGGCACAAACCCCGTCGGCACAATTTGGAACAGCCAGTAGGTGAGGCCCAAACAGGCAATAAACCCCGTCACCACCAACAGCCGCAGCTTCACCACCAGCTCCAGCAGGCGGCAGTAGGCCGCTCGGATCCCTTCCACGGCGCGGTCAAACCAGCGCAGCAGCCAAAACATCTGCTCTGAGCGGGGGCGAATTAGCAGCGCCGACAAAGCCGGAGCCAAGGTAATGGCATTAAACGTGGACAGCGAAACCGACACGGCAATGGTGACGGCAAACTGCTGGTAGATGCGACCGCTGGTGCCAGGAAAGAAAGCAACAGGCACAAATAGCCCCAGCAGCACCAGCGTCGTGGCGATCACTGCCCCCAACACCTCGTTCATCCCCGCCGAGGCCCCCTGCAGAGGCCGCATGCCGCGGTCGCGGATGTAGCGGGAGATATTCTCCACCACCACAATGGTGTCGTCCACCACCAAGCCAGTGGCCAGGGTGAGGCCGAACAGAGTCAAAGTGTTGATGGAAAAGCCAAACAGGCGCACAAAGGCGAAGGTCCCCAGCAGCGCCACCGGAATTGTAACGGTGGGAATGAGGGTGACGCGCCAATCTTGCAAAAAGATGAACAGTACCAGCACCACCAGGGCAATAGCCTGCAGCAGGGTAAAAATCACCTCCTGCACCGACTCGGTAATGAACAGGGTGGCGTCGAAAGGGATCTCGTAGATCAAGCCGGGCGGAAAACTCTCCGCCAGCTGCGCCAACGTCTGCCGCACCTGCCGCGACACCTCCAGGGCGTTGGCATCCGGTTGTTGGGTGATGGCGATCCCCACCGCCTCCTGCCCCCCGATGCGGAAGAACGTATCATAGCTTTGCGCTCCCAGCTCCACCCGACCCACATCGGCAATGCGTACCAAACTGCCATCGGGGTTGGCCCTGAGGACAATCTGGGCGAACTCCTCCGGCTGTGACAGCCGCCCCGTTGCCTGGACGCTGATCTGAAACTCCTGATCCGGCGGGCTGGGCTGGCCGCCAATTTGGCCGGCGGGCACCTGGATATTCTGCTGGCGCACTGCGTTTACCACATCCAGAGCTGTCAGACCATAGCTGGCCAGCCGCGTCGGATCCAGCCAGATGCGCATGGCATAGGTGCGCTCCCCGAAAATGATGACATCGCTGACGCCGCGGATGCGCCGCAAAGCATCCCGCACAAACAGCTCCGCGTAGTTGCTCAAAAACAGCTCGTCGTATTCCCCCGCCTCTGAGCGCAGCGCCAACACCAGCACAAAGGCGCTGTCGCCGGCCTTTTCCACGCTGATGCCGTTTTGGATCACCTCCGCCGGCAGCCGGCCCTGGGCCCGCGCCACCCGGTTCTGCACATCCACAGCCGCCGTGTCCAGATCCCGATCCGGGCTGAAGGTAACGGTGATCTGGCTGGTGCCGTTGCTGCTGCTCACCGAAGAGAGGTAGCGTATGCCCTCGACGCCGTTGATCTCCTGCTCCAGCACGTTGGTTACCGCCGTCTCCACCGTCTCGGCGTTGGCCCCAGGATAAACAGCAGTCACCCTCACCGCTGGCGGCGCCACCTGTGGGTAGTAGTCCACCGGCAGTAGGGGAATGCTCACCGCCCCCACCAGCACGATCAGGATGGAGCAGACGCTGGCAAAAACAGGGCGGCGAATGAAAAAGTCAACAAACATAGTCCAGCGCAGTGAGGAGTGAAAGGGGATAGCTGAGTTGGGAAACCGCCGGAGAGAGAGGACCTAGGGCGGGGATCCAGGAGGTCTCCCTCCCCCTTGTGGCTGCATCCTCTGCTGAAAAAGCACCTCATCGACAATCGGGGCGCCATCGCGGATTTTCTGCAGGCCGCTCAGCACAATTGGCTCATTGGCCTCCAAACCCTCCAGCACCTCATAGCTGTTTCCGTAGATGGATCCCAGCTGCACCGGCCTTTGCACCGCCACCGCCCCCGGGGGCATGCCCTCTGCTGGCGGCTCCGTTGTCTGCACCGTGTAGACAAAGGTTTGCGCCCCCAAGCGGGCCACCGCCGTCACCGGCACCAGCAAGGCCGGCCGCTCCTCCCAGATGACCCGAGTCCGCACAAACTGGGCCGAGCGCAACTGGCCGGCAGGGTTCTCCAGAAGAGCCTTGGCCAGCACCGATTGCGTGGCGGCGTTGGCTTCGGGAGCAATGAAAGAGATTTGGCTGCTGCCGATCACCTCGCCGCGGCTGTCCAGGAGCTGCACTGGGGTGCCGATGCGCAGTTGCGGGGCCCGCTGCAGGGGGATATTGAGGTTGATCTCCAGTGCCTGGTTTTGGGTCAGGGTAGTCAAAACCGTTTGCGGTGTTACGTAGTCTCCCTGCCTCACCAAAACATCCCCCACAATGCCCGCAAAGGGAGCCGTAACCTGGAAAAACTGCAATTGCACCTGCTGCCGCTCCGCCTCGGCCTGGGCTCGCTGCACCTCCCGCTCTGCCCGCAAGATCGCGGCCTCCTGAGCGCGGATCTGCTCCTGTTGCGCCGCCAAAGCCGCCTCCGCCTGGCGCAGGTCGCGGCTGGATTGATCCGCTTGCGCCTGGCTGATGGCCCCCTCGGCCAAGAGGCGCAGGTTGCGCTCGTGCTGCTCCCGGGCAAACTCCGCCGCTGCCTCCAGCCGCAGCCGATCCGCCCGCAACTGGCTGAGCAGAGCACGGCTGCTCTCCAGGTTGGCTTGGGCCGCGGCAATCCCCGCCGTTTGGCCGGCCACCGCCGCCTGTTGCTGACGGCTGTCGATCTCAAACAGAGGGGCTCCGGCAGCCACCTGGGATCCCAGCTGCACGAACACCTGGGTCACCTGTCCACTGACCTGAGGGCGGATACTGGCCACCTGCTGGGATCCGAGGCTGGCCATGAACTCTGAAGTCTCTTCGATTTGCTGTTCCTCTACCCTGCCGACGGCCACTGGTGTGGGTTGGCCTTCTCCGCCCCCTTCACCCCCCATGCTGCGAGGTGGCCCGCCGGGCCGGCAAGCAGCTACCAAGAGAGAAAGGCACAACAGCGGCAGAGCTGTTCGCAGTTGCATCGTGAACCTGCCTCCCTAACGGCTATCCCAACAGAGGGATCCCACCTCTGCATTGACTCAATCAACCAGGGTACTGAGACTGTGCCCTGCTGCGCCTGTGCAAAAGCGCTGGCCATCCTTCCCAATCCAGAGCTAGGGTGGATGCGTGACATCCTCCTGGCGCTCGTCCTGTGGATAGAGCGCGGG
>NZ_JANSHV010000226.1:0-2401 GCF_047461775.1 Synechococcus sp. R6-5 | reverse complement strand
GCAGTGTTCAGCGTAAATGTATCAGGCGACGACAAGCCCAAGAGCAGTTTGGCCACCGCAAGCGAGTCTATGGATGTCAGCAGCGTAAGTCATTGGATAGGGGTGGGGGCTGTCGCCCTAGCCTCCATCCTTTGGGCTGAGATCGTGCGGGATGTGCGCCATTGGCTGGCCCACCGGTGGCCCTGGCTGATGCCCAAACACATCCTGCACCACCGCCTGTTCCGCCCCGACCTTAGCGTGGTGGATGCACAGCTGTACCGAGAATCCCAGTGGCACCACGACGTTCCCGAAGCGGCGACGATGATCCTGGCCGGGATCCCTTGGGTGGTGGTATTGGGCCAGGGATCCCTGCTGTACGGCCTGGCGGCAACGGTGGGGGTGGTCTACTCGGCCAGTTTCTGGGTGGCTGGTATGCTGCGGGGTTGGGGGCTGGCCCTGCAGACGGATATCACCCACCAGCCGGGGCCTTTCCCCGTTCCTCCCAGCCAATGGCATGTCAACCGCGCCTACCACTGGCGGCACCACTTCGACGATACCAACGCCTATTTTTGCGGCACCCTGACTCTCGTAGATCGGCTCATGGGCACCAGTCTCTCCTTGAAAGGCAAGCGAGTAGCCGTCACCGGCGCCTCCGGCACCCTGGGCCGGGCCTTGCTCAAGCATTTTCACCAGCAGGGGGCCAAAGTCATCGCCCTCAGCTCCCATTCGGATTCGGTTCACATCGAAGTGGACGGCCAGATCCAGCCGGTGGAGACCGTTCGCTGGCAGGTGGGGCAAGAGGGATCCCTGGCTGAGCTGCTGGAGCGGGTGGATATCTTGGTGCTCAACCACGGCCTGAACGTCCACAGGCAACGGGATCCCGAGTCTGTCCGCCAGTCCTATGCCGTCAACACTTTCTCCAGTTGGCGCCTAATGGAGCTGTTCTTCCAGACGGTGCGCGGCAACCCTGAGATGGCCACCAAAGAGGTGTGGGTGAACACCTCAGAGGCTGAGGCTAGCCCTGCTTTCAGTCCCCTCTACGAGCTCTCCAAGCGGGCCCTAGGCGATCTGGTTACTCTGCGCCGTCTGGATGCCCCCTGTGTGGTGCGCAAGCTCATCCTCGGCCCCTTCAAGAGCCAGCTCAATCCCATTGGGGTTATGTCGGGAGATTGGGTGGCCGCTCAGATCTTGGCCCAGGCCAAACGAGACTGCCGCAACATCATCGTCACCATCAACCCCCTGACCTACTTGCTTTTCCCGCTCAAAGAGCTGGCTGTGAGCACTTATTTCCGCCTGTTTAGCCGTCGGTCTCCAAGGACTCCGTCCCGCGAGCGCGAACAGCCAGGGATCCCTGCCCCCAACCCAGATCCTGCAGGTGGGGCCGAGTCCGGTGATTTGCCTTTGGTTTAGTTAAAAGGAACTAGATCCCAACCCGTTCCATAGCTCTATGGCATTGGGCGCAAAAGTGGAGTAAGACAAGAGCAGGTTCCTTGGCGTCAGCAGGGTGGGATCCCTTGCGCCAATACGAACTTTTGGGGAGCGAGAGTGCCCTCCTTGGGTTTGCAGAAATACAGCAGTTCGATCCCTGATGAGCGTTGGGTGTGAGGAGTAGGAGTGAGCGTGAACATGGTGCGACGGTGGGTGAGCGCAGTACTCTGCGTGGTGGGTGGATCGTTGATGTCGGGGCTTTTGTCCGGCTGTGCCATCCCGATGCCTTCGGCATCTGCGGGAGTTTCTGAAGTCCAAGTGCGCTTGGTGCATGTGGCCCCCAATGCCCCTCGGATCGACTTGGAAGTGGGAGGGGTGAGAGCTGCTCGGGGCATAGCCTATGGCTCGGTGAGCGAGTACGTGCGCATACCGGCGGGCGAGTACGACATTGTTTTGTTTTCAACGCCTGAGAACCCTGGCCAGCCTGCGAGTTCTTTGGTTGCGGCCAGAACCGTAGCCAATCTCAGGGGCGGGGGAGTATTCTCGGTGGTTGCTGCCAACGAGCCGAATCGCATGACGGCCCTGGTGCTGGAAGACAACATCCATCCGCCCTTTGATCAAGCCCTGGTGCGGTTTGTCCACGCTGCTCCCGATGCGCCGGCCCTGCAATGGCAAGGGGAGCAAGGGCGGGTACTGCTGCCCCAGTTGGCGTTTGGACAAGTATCCACCTTTCAAGCTATGCGCCCCGGCTTTACCCAAATTCAAGTGGCCATAGCCCCTTCAGCCTCCGCGCCAGGTGTGCAGTCGGCTCCCAGCCGGAGCATTCCCCTGCAGCGGTTTGACCTGCAGCTGGAGGCGGGGAAAGTCTATACCCTCTATGTAGCGGGATTGTTGCGCAGCAATCCGGCCCTAAGCCTGGTGCTGGCAGAGGAAACTCGAGCTCGCAGGCTCCTATAGCCAAGGTGTTTCGGTCTGATACATTTACGCTGAACAC
>NZ_JANSHV010000225.1:0-12098 GCF_047461775.1 Synechococcus sp. R6-5 | reverse complement strand
GACGGGAAGGGTGGCCCGCGCTCTGTCCATAGGATGAGCGCCGGGAGGATGTCACTCTTGCCGACTTTGGTGTTCGCGCCAGAACTGCTCCGCAAAAGCCACCGTCGGGTGGAGAGGGGCACGGGGTTTGCTGCGCAGGGGCATGTTGGCTTCTTCAGGGGTGCGGTTGCCCTTGCGTTGATTGCAGCGTTCGCAAGCCGTCACCACATTGTCCCAACTGTGGGATCCCCCTTTGGAGAGGGGCACGACATGATCCAAGGTCAAATTGTGGGTGCTGCCACAATACTGGCAGGTGTGGTGATCCCGCCGCAAAACCTCCCGCCGATTCACAGGGGGCACGCGCCAAGCGCGCTCTTTGCCCTTGATGGTCAGGCGAATATGTTCGGGCACTTCAATGACCTGGCTGGGGGAGCGCACCTTCCACACCGGCACATTCATCATCGAGAGCGGTTCGGCTTTGCCTGTTAGCAGCAGCACGATTGCCCGCTTGATATTGACCCGGCTGATGGGCAAATAGTTTTGGGAAAAGACAACGATCGACTGTTCCAGAAGGTGGGTAGCGGCAGTCATGGCTCAGCTCTTCCTTTTGCCGCCATTCTCCTGAGGAATCTTGCGAATGGCAAGCTTTTCCCCACCGCCATCGACACCGGCAGAGCTCAGACATTCAAGAGTTTCTTACGATCGCCAGCCAGACAGATGGGCTAGTATCCGGGTGATGGTTGGATCCGGTACCGCCCATGACCTACCCGCTGCACGTCGCCCTGGTTTGGCACCAACACCAACCCCTCTACAAAAGTCCGGTGGCGGGTAAATATCGCATGCCTTGGGTGCGCCTACACGGGATCAAAGATTACCTGGACTTGGTCTTGCTGCTGGAGCGCTATCCCCGCTTGCACCAAACGATTAACCTGGTGCCCTCCCTGATTCTACAGATCGAAGAGTATGTGGCCGGCTCGGCTTTTGATCCTTACCTGGAACTGACCCTATCCCCTGTCGAAAAGCTCGGCCCCGATCAACTGCGCTTTGTGGTCGAGCGTTTTTTCGACAGCCACTACCCCACCATGATCGAGCCCTACCCCCGTTACCGGCAGCTCTACAACCAACGGGAATCTCAGGGGGTGAACTGGTGTCTGCAGTACTGGACTCCGCAGGACTTCGGGGATCTGCTGGCCTGGCACAACCTGTCTTGGTTTGATCCTCTCTTTCAGGAGGATCCTGAGATTGAGGGCTGGATCAAAATGGGATCCGGTTTTACCCTGGCGGATCGGCAGCGGATCTACGCCAAGCAACAACAGATCCTCGGCGCCATCTTGCCCCAGCACGCCAAACTGCAGAGCAACGGCCAACTGGAACTGACCACCAGCCCCTATACCCACCCCATCTTGCCCCTGTTGGTGAGCGAGCGCTCGGCGCGGGTGGCTCGGCCAGGGTTGCCTTTGCCTCGCTACCCCTTTCACTGGGAGCAGGATGTCCACAGCCAACTGGAGCGGGCTAAGCAGATCTATCGGGAGCGCTTTGGCCGGGATCCGCGGGGCCTGTGGCCTTCCGAGCAATCCGTAAGCCCTGCCATTGTGCCGATTGTGCAAAAACAGGGCTTTGAGTGGATCATCTCCGACGAAGGGGTTTTGGGGTGGAGCCTGGGCCAGCCTTTTCATCGCGATGGGCAGGGCCACGTTCTGGAGCCGGAGAAGCTCTACCGCCCCTACCGCCTGGAAACCGAGCGGGGGGATTTGGCGATTGTCTTTCGGGATCACCGCCTTTCGGATTTGATTGGCTTCAGCTACAGCGCCATGCCCGCCGATGCTGCCGCCAAAGATCTCATTGGCCATCTGGAGAGCATCCGCAACCGCCTGCCCCAGGAGCAGCCCTGGCTGGTGACCATCGCTCTGGATGGGGAAAACTGCTGGGAGTACTACCCCCAAGATGGCCGGCCCTTCTTGGAAAACCTCTATACCCGCCTCAGCCAGCACCCGGCGCTGCGCTTGGTGACTGTCTCCGAGTTTCTGGATCAGTTTCCTCCCACTGAGTTTTTGCCGGCAGAGCAGCTGCACAGTGGCTCCTGGATCGAGGCGGACTTCACCACCTGGATTGGGGATCCGGTGAAAAACCGCGCTTGGGAGCTCTTGGCTCAGGCCCGCCAGGTGATTCAGGATCATCCCCGCGCCAATCCCCAAGCCTGGGAAGCCCTCTGGGCCGCCGAGGGATCCGATTGGTTCTGGTGGTTTGGGGCAGGCCACTCCTCCGCCCATGATGCCGTTTTCGACCAGTTGTTTCGGGAGCACCTGCAGGCGCTCTACACTGCTTTGGGAGAGGCGGTGCCGACCGTGCTGCAATTTCCCCTGGAGGATCATGACGGCCTAGGGGATCGCCTGCCGCAGGGGTTTATCCACCCGGCCATCAACGGTCGTCCGGCAGAACGGGAGTGGAGCCAAGCCGGGCGGGTGGAGATTGGAGCGGCCCGAGGCACCATGCACCGCAACAGCGCCGTTCGCCGCCTCTGGTACGGGTTTGATCACTTCAACCTCTACCTGCGGCTGGATTTTAACTCGGTGGTGCAGCGGCCCAAGCAATTGCTGGTGCTGTGGTTCTATCCCAACCGCGTCACCGTCAACAGCCCCATTCCCCTGCAGGGGTTGCCGGCAGAAGCCCCTCTCAACTACCACTACCGCCACCTGTTGCGGTTGTCACTGCCGCCTCCCGGCACCGGCCAGCATCCGGCAGAGGTGCAAGCCCAGCTCTTGCAGGCAGGGGAGTACCACACCTGGCACGCCATCGGCCATCAAGTGAAGGCGGTGGTGGATGCCTGTTTGGAGGTGGCCATCCCCTGGAGCAATTTGGGCGCCCAGCCGGGTCAGGAGCTGCAATTTGTCATCCTGGCCGCGGATGGCGAGACCTTTCAGGAAGGGATCCCGCCCAAGGCCACCATTGCCCTGCGCAGACCCTGAGAGTGATGACCAGCAGAGCTTCAAGTTATGTCGCGCGATCTCTATCCCCCCATCGAGCCCTACGATCAAGGTTTTCTGGCGGTTTCCTCCCTCCACACCCTGTACTACGAGCAGTGCGGCAACCCGGCAGGCAAGCCGGTGGTGTTTTTGCACGGGGGGCCTGGAGGCGGGATCGATCCCATCTACCGGCAGTATTTCGATCCCAGCCGCTGGCGGGTGGTGCTGTTCGATCAGCGGGGCTGCGGGAAAAGTCGCCCCTATGCCGAGCTGCGGGAGAACACCACCTGGGATCTGGTGGCAGACATCGAGAGGTTGCGTCAGCATCTGGGCATTGAGCGCTGGTTTGTGTTCGGGGGGAGCTGGGGCAGCGCTCTCGCCCTGGCCTACGGGCAAACCCACCCCCAAGCCTGCCTGGGGTTTATCTTGCGGGGCATTTTTCTCTTGCGCCCTTTTGAGCTCCGCTGGTTTTACCAGTCGGGGGCCGGCTACTTTTTCCCCGACGCTTGGGAACATTACCTGGAGCCGATCCCTCCCGAAGAGCGGGATGACCTGCTGGCAGCCTACCACCGCCGCCTAAACGACCCAGATCCCCAGGTACGGCTGAGGGCAGCTCGCGCCTGGTCCGTCTGGGAGGCCAGCACCAGCAAGTTGATCCCCAGCCCAGAGCTCATCGAGCGCTTTGGTCGAGGAGAGTTTGCCGAGGCCTTTGCCCGCATTGAGTGCCATTACTTTGTCCACGGCGGTTTTTTGGATCCCGAGGATCAGTTGCTGAGGGGAGTGGGGCGGCTGCGGCATCTGCCGGCGGTGATCGTCCAGGGGCGCTACGACGTGGTGTGCCCGCCCATCTCTGCTTGGGAGCTGCATCAGGCTTGGCCAGAAGCAGAGTTTCGGATGATCCCCGATGCTGGCCATTCCATCACCGAGCCCGGAATCCGCACCGCCCTCCTGGAAGCCACCGATCGCTTTGCCGGTTTGTGAGCCCCGCCGAGCCAACCCAGTGCTGCCAGGGATCCCAAGACCTTGAAGAATTGCTACAGGAAGGCCGGCAAAACCTTGGGATCCAGCCCAGAAGCACGGCCAAGCCTATCGACAGTTGGCGATTTTGGGTTTATCACTGAGGGAGGGGCGGTGCAAGCTGCCCACACCTGGCTGGTGCATCCACCCAAGTGCTTCGCGGATTCAAGCTCATTTCTACTTCACCGTTTCCAGGGTCGAACCATGCAGAAACCAACCCATCTGTTCAAGCTTGCCCTAGCCCTGCCCATCTCCTTCTTGCTGGCAGATGCAGTTGTGGCCTACCCCTGCGACTCGGTTGGGGGTGAAGCTTACAACCACCACGGCTCCACGGTTCAGGTCAGCAGCGACGCCAACAGCTTCGGGGTTCAGTGGTCGCCTGCCTCCTATGCTGTCGGCAACGGCTTCATTGGAGTTGCCATTGAAACGGTGAACGGCGAGCAAGCCCAGAGCGCCATCAGCCGTCGTCTGTTCGGCCCCGCACCGCAAGTTCGAGGGGTGCAGGTGGTCGGCTTGCTCCAGGATGGTCCTGCTCAACGAGCCGGTCTGGCCCAGGGCGATATTTTGATTGGAGTGGATGGGCAGCGGGTCACCTCCGTGCAACATGTGCAGCAGATCATCCAAAATACCCCGGTAGGCCAATCGGTGCCGATTACCTTCCGCCGTGGTGAGCAGGTGCTGTCAACGGTGGTTGTGGTGGGGGATGGCCGGGTGTTGCGCCCCTTGATGCTGCAGCAGCAGTGAGCCTTGTCGGGATCCCTACCCGGAGACCTCCGTAAATGCCGATGGGAGTTTCAGGATGGGCCGTCTGGGCAGTTTGTGCTCTTAACGGGCTGCTGTTTCTGGCTCTGATCGCCCTTATCCCCATCATTTTGAGCCTGCGCTCGGCTCTTGGGGTTACGGAGCGGGCCATGGCCGATTGGCGAGAAGCAGCTCAACAGGCCTTGGCTCCCACTCCCGCTGAGTTGCTGCGTCTGCGGGATCGTCTGCGCGAGAATCGCCATACCCTTGCCCGCTGGCAACGTCGTTTGCAGTTCTGGCAAGGGATCCGCAGGGTGGCCGTTTGGCTGGGGCGTAGGCTTTGAGGGATATGGATAGCAACTATCCTGTCTCCAATCCCATCCGGTTGCAGGTCATGGCCAACGCTCTGGCGGGGATTGCCGAAGAGATGGGAGCCCGCCTCATCCGCGGTTCTTATTCGGCCAACATCAAGGAGCGGCGGGATTGCTCCACAGCTCTGTTTGACTCGCAAGGGGCTTGCATTGCCCAGGCAGCTCACATCCCGGTGCATTTGGGCGCCCTTTCGCAGGCGGTGCGAGCGGTGGTGACAGCCAACCCGCGACCCGGAGATGTGTTTCTCCTCAACGATCCCTACCAGGGGGGATCCCATCTGCCGGACGTTACGGTGGTCGCGGCCATTCCCGGCTGGAGGGATCCCGACCGGATTTGCGCCTATGCTGTGAACCGTGCTCATCACGCTGATATTGGAGGGATGCGCCCTGGCTCCATGCCCGCCGACTCCACAGAACTTTGGCAAGAGGGGCTGGTGATCCCGCCGGTACGGCTGGCTGGGCTCTCTCTAGAAGGAGAGTTGTACTGGCAGGAGGATCTGCTGCGCCTAATCCTGGCCAATGTGCGCAATGCCGAGCAGCGGCGGGGGGATCTGCAGGCCCAGGTGGGGGCCAGCGCAGTGGGGATGAGCCGGTTTCGGGAGTTGCTGGCCCGCTTTGGAGAAGAGGAAGCTTGGCAGTTGATCGCAGGGGTCATCGAGTACAGCCGCCGGCGGATGCGGGCGCAAATTCAGGCTCTGCCCGATGGGATCTACACGGCTGAGGATTGGTTGGAGGGCTACGGGGATCCGCCCGCGCCCCTTGAGATTCGGGTGCAGGTGGAAGTAGAGGGCGAGAAGCTGCGGGTGGACTTCACCGGCACTGCTCCGGCCATGGCGGGAAACCTGAACGCGCCCCTGGCCGTCACCCGCTCGGCGGTGTTGTTTGCCCTGCGCTGTCTGTTGGATCCCACGGCCCCCAGCAATGTCGGCTTGGAGGATCCCATCGAGATCGTGGCGCCGCCCGGCTGCTTGGTGAATGCCCAGTTTCCGGCAGCAGTGGTGGCGGGCAATGTAGAAACCTCGCAGCGCATTGCCGATGTGGTGTTCAAAGCTCTGGCTCCCGTGGCCGGATTGCGGAGCATCGCTCAGGGGCAGGGCACCATGAACAACTGTGTGCTGGGCAACCGCCACTTCACCTACTACGAAACCCTGGGAGGTGGTCAGGGGGCCAGCCGGCAACGACCAGGTTTGGACGGAGTGCATGTGGGCATGAGCAATACCCTCAACACCCCCATCGAGGCTCTGGAGCTGGAGTATCCCCTGCGGGTACTGCGCTACGAGCTACGCCAGGATTCCGGCGGCCATGGCCAACAGCGGGGCGGCTGGGGGCTAATCCGCTCCATCCAGACTTTGCAGGATTGCACCCTCTCCCTGCTCACCGAGCGGCGCCACTATGCCCCCCAAGGAGAACAGGGAGGCGGGCCAGGCCAAGTGGGGATCAACCTCCTCAACGGGGATCCCTTGCCTGGCAAAATCAGCCGCTCCCTAAAAGCCGGCGACGTGATCACCCTCTACACGCCGGGCGGCGGGGCTTGGGGCTCAAACGAGGATGAGCAGGCTCCCGAACCCAGGTAGCGCAGGTGGTCAAGAAACAACTGCTCGCAGCGGCGAAGCACCTCATCGCGGCTGGCGAAGTGCTCCAGCCTTTGCACTTCTTGACCTTTCTCAAACAAAATTAGGGTTGGCAAAGAGCGCACCCGATAGCGGCGCGGCAGCCAAAAATTGTCGTCTACATTCACCCGCAGTACTTTGACCGCCCCTCCCCACTCGGCTACGAGACGGTCGGTAATCGGCTGAATGAAGCGACACAGGCCACACCAAGGGGCGCCGAAATCCACCAAAACCAACCCATCACTTGTCAAAAGTTCTTGATTAAAAGCATCTAAAGCAACTTGCAAGGCCATCACTCCCAAACTAAAGAAGTTCTTTGGGATCATGCTACCAGGCAACTTGGCTGGCTGCAGAAACCATTTGGGGATGGAAAGCATAAAGAATCAATACAAAGCTGAATACCCCCAGATAGGCCCAGCGAAAAAACTCTTGGGGGCGCAGTTGCTGTCGCTTCTGCAGAATGGCCAAGCCGGGGATCACGGAGGTGCGCGCCTTGAGATCGCGGAAGGCCTGCCCGTATTTCCGCTCCAGGCGGTGATCCCCGTGCCAAACCGCAAACAGGTGGTAGGCAATGAGCCCAAGCGAGGTCACCACCATAAAGCTGGAGCCAATCCACAGGGAATGGGCCACACACCAGATCACCTGGCCCACCATTTGCGGATGACGGGTGATGCGGATGATCCCGGTTTCAAACAGGTGGATCTCCGGCTTGCGAATGGCGGCGATCTCCAGCAAGTTGAAGGTGGCCGGATACAAAAAGAAAAAAGAGAGGGCAGACAAAAGAGCAACGGTGGTGCGAATGCCTGGGACGGCTTGGAGATCCCAGAGAATCACCCCGTCGTAGCGATGGTTAAAAAAATAGATCAGCAACAGTGGTGCCAAACTGAGGCTCACCAGAGCAAAGAAGATGCGGTACAGACGGGATCCCAGCCAGCTTTCCCCCCAGGGCCGCAAGTAGGCCAGTCCGCTGTGAGCACAGGCAAATCCCAAGATTAGAGCCAGCATTGTCCAATGGGATCCGTACTGGCCCAGCTTCTGCAGAAAGTCGCTGAAGGGGGTGAACAGCATCTTTTGGATGACTCCTCTGGTGTTGCTGTGGCTTATGCTTAAAAATAAGTTACATTAGGTTCCCCATGCTCAAAACTTTTTTTCGGCGTCTTGTCAGCCTGCTCCTGTCTGTAGCCCTTTTGCTGGGCTCAGCGAGCTCAGTTGCTCAGGCTGCCCGTCTCACCGGCAAGTATTACGAAGACAGCATGACCTTGATCCAAACCCTGCGCACCGTCCTTTCAGAAGGGGATCCCCTGATGAACCCGGAAGAGGCGCGAGCGGAAGCCATGCAAGCCATCCAGGAGTTTTCTGGGCGCTACCACGGCCATCGCTACGATAAGCTGCAGTCTTTTACCACTTTGCGCACGGTGTTTAACACGCTGGCCTCCCAGTACCGCACTTCCAACCGGCCTCTCAACCCCGAAAAGGTGGAGCGGGTGCTGATGCAACTGGATCGGGCGGAATTGGCCTTGCGCCGAGAAGGTTGAGCTTTTTTTAGATTGGATCTCCCCGATCCAAATCACAGGCAAATTTCCCCGCTGCGGCCAGACTGTTCCCAGTCCGCAGAAGCCAGGGTCTTCTCAGGTCTCTTTTTGAATCTGAGAGGAAGGGCGCAGTGCTTTTCTGGAAGTGGAGGAGATTTTTATCTCGATTGAGGATTGGGGAGGTCGTGATGGTCAAAAATCGTTGGGCTTTGATCCCGCTGCTGCTGATGGTTGGAGCTGTTGCTTCTCACCCAGCTTGGCTCCTGTCTCGCCCAGCCCAAGGACAGGTTGTTGGGGCTGCCGAGGAGGGATCCCCGGGCCCCTTTTTTGCAACGGATGGCCTGGCCCTGCGGGGCTATGACCCGGTGGCTTATTTCATCGACGGCAAGCCGGTCAAGGGATCCCCAGAGTATGAATGGGAGTGGGGAGGGGTGACCTGGAGGTTTGCCAGCGCCGAGAATCGGGAGCGGTTTCGCAACGACCCAGAGCGCTTTGCCCCCCAGTACGGCGGGTTTTGTGCCTGGGCCGTGGCCCACAACTACCTTTACCCGGTGGATCCCTTTGCCTGGAAAATCGTCGATGACAAGCTGTACCTGAACGCCAACCAGCGGGTACAGCGTAACTGGGAGCGCGACATCCCCGGCTTGATCAAGAGGGCAGATGCCAACTGGCCAGCTTTGAGAAGCCGATAGGCCCAAGTCCCTCTGGCCTGGGGTTCAATGGGCGAGGCGCAGGGTCACCTTGATGCCAACTCGGTAGGGGCCGCTTTCGCAGAGTTCCAGCTGGCCTCCCATTTCTCTCAGGAGCCGCTCGCTTACCCGCCAGACGGCACAGCCCTCTGTTTGAATGGGCACATGGCATCGCCCCTCAAGGTTCCACCGCAGGCACAGTCGCCCCTCTTCTTCTGCGGTGGGATAGGGGTGCAAAGCCATCGAACCGTAGCGTAGGGTGCGGATGCCCCAGCGACACACTCCCAGCAGCGCCTGCACCAAGCCGTGGGGATCCGCCCAAACGGTGAGGCTGTCGGGGAGAAGGGGCACCTCAGAGGCTGGGGCTGGTTGTAGAACCGGCCATTCGTAGCGAATGCCCTGATCCTGGGCCTGTAGGCGAGTTAGGCTGTACACATCCTGCAGGAGGGGGCGTAGTCGGGTCGGTTCCGGTCGCAGAGGTTGGATGGGCAGGTCATGGCGAGCCAGGCGGGTGTATTCCTCAAGCAGCTTGATCAGGCGCTCTACCGCCTCTTTGGCACTTTGAAGGTATTCCCGCTCCTCTTCGGGAGAGTCACATAGATCCGACAACACCAACTGCAGGGATCCCATCTGGCTGCTGAGGGGATTGCGCAGCTCGTGGCCGATGCTGACAAGCAACTCTTGTTGAAAGGCCCGCATCACCTCAGAGCGTTCAAAAGCAAACTGCCAATCCACGGCCCCTTGCCCGTCGGCAGGGGCGGCCTGCTGCAAGGGTGGGTCGGGTTTGGCTGTAGGCGAAGGCTCCCTCAAGAAGTGCTCCTGGCGAAGGACAGGGGATCCCATCCGTGCTCAGATCTCTGGGCTCGGAGCTTTAAGTTTTGGACAGTTCCGGCTCCGGCGATACCCCATCTTATGGGATCCTACCCTTTTCTATCCGACGAAGTGGGCGCTGACCACCCGTTCAACCCCGGCCAGATCTCGGTGAACTTGGATCTGCCGATAGCAGCCTCTAGCTTGCAACTGCTCCGCCACCCAAGGGGCTTGGCCTCGCATCACTTCCACCGCCCAAAAGGAGTTCGGGGCCAAGTAATCCGGTGCTGCTTGAATCAACAGCCGCAAGTGGGCTAGGCCATCTTCTCCGCCATCCAGAGCCTGTCGTGGCTCGTGCAGTCGCACCTCTGGCATGAGCGAGGCCAGCTCAGCAGAGGGAATGTAGGGAGGGTTGGAAACCAGGCCGCGCAGCTGCCCCCGCCAGGGATCCAAGGGCACAAACCAGGATCCCAGCAGCAACTTCACCCGCTCCTGCAGATGGTGGGCTGCCACATTGTCTGCTGCAATAGCCAAGGCCTCTGGGCTAGAATCCACGGCCAGAAGCCGCAACTGGGGGTGCTGATGGGCCAACGCAATGGCAATCGCCCCGCTGCCTGTACCCAGGTCGGCAAAACAGGATCCCGGCGGCAGAGGATTGGCCTGTAGCCAAAGGGAAGCCTGCTCCACCAGCAGCTCGGTCTCCGGGCGTGGGATCAGCACCGCCGGCGTCACCCGCAAGCTCAAGCCCGCCCACTCAACTTTGCCCAACAGGTACTGTAGGGGGATGCGCTCTTCCACCCTTTGCCGCCAAAGGGCCTGCACCTCCTCCAGGGGATCCCCCTCCCCAGCCGGAGCGCGACCCATCAACCGCTCCAATGGCCCCCACCCCAGCCGTTCTTTGAGCAAAATCTCCACTTCCTCGGCAGGGATCCCAGCCGCTTTTGCCGCCCTCAGGGCTTGGGCACGCCACTCTGTTAACCGCTTCACCAGAGCAGACGGGGATCCCATCAGGGGCTTAGGTTAACGCTGAGGCTGGGGACTTGCGGAAGGATTGGCCGGTCGGGCCAGCGATTGGATGTACTCCAGCGCCGAGCGAGAGGGGATAAAAGCGATCTTCTGCACATCGGCCTGTGCGTCGGGAGCCAACATGCGCTCCACCACAATGGCCAGCGAGGTCACTTCAATCTGGGTCTTTCCAACTACATCCGGGTTCTGCGCCGCCGCCCGATCCAAAGCCCTCCGCAAATCGTTGCGGTCGAAGAAGAAGGGCACCACCTCATGGCCATCCTGCTCGATGGTCAGCAGCCCCTCTCCGGAGCGGCCATAGAACAGAGGCACACCAATCGCTTCTGCAGGCACATCTTGACCGGTTTCCTTCAGCACCTGCTTGGCTGCTTCCACATCAGAAGCCCGAGGCACCACCTCAAAATACAGGTCACTATTCTTGGCGCGCTCCTCTTCCGATTTTTCGTAGGCATACCCCAGCGAGAGAGGCACCACCCGGGCTTGACTGGCTATCTCGGGGTTGCTGGCTTTCACCTGCTCCAACACTTGCTGGGCTTGGGCTTGATCCAGCCAGAAGGAAACCACTTGGATGGTGCGGCCATCTCGCTCCACATTGGCGACAACGGGGGTGCCGTTCTGAGACACAATGGCAAAAACAGGCACCAGATTTAGCCGCTCCGCCACCTCTTGCCGGCTCATGGGGCCTGCGGCTGCCTGAGCCAGTAGGGCATTCTCCTGAGCCCAAACAGGAGTCACAGCCAAACCCCCCCAAGCTGTTCCGATCAGGATCCCGGCTACGCCGCCCACCTGAGCTGCACAGCGGCAGAGGGAGCGCACAGGCGATACTACGTTACAACGCGTCATTCTCATCTCAACTCCCGGCATCGCGCCTTGTTCTGGTTGCTATGGGGTCAGCTTCCTAAGTACTAACCAACAGCCTGGGGCAAATCAAAAGCTGCCTAGATTAAACCCGCTTAACAGGGCTTAGGCTAGCGATGCGGCACACTCTTAGCCTTAGGATCCCGGTTGGCCATCGCTGACAACACCCCGGCACACCTATCTTGAAGAGCGCTCTTGGGCCACCCTAGAAGCCAAGGTTAGAACATCTGCTCGACCTCTGTCGAGGGGCAAAGCCCCTATTTTGGGTGGGGATCCCGCATCACCCAATACTATATACGGAGTCGCATACAACTGATCCACGCTAGATGCAGATCCCTCCGAGGGTTGTGTACCCAGCTCTCCCATAAAACGCTGCCTATTCCAGCCTTGTTCGGCGGTGTCCTGATGTAGCCGCGCAAACGTGGCAGCTGCTGTTAACTTTTGTTAAGATAGGGGTGCGAACTCACAGCTGTAGGGAGCATGACTCTAGTCAATAATAAGC
>NZ_JANSHV010000224.1:0-14515 GCF_047461775.1 Synechococcus sp. R6-5 | reverse complement strand
CCGTCAAGATATCCAACCCAAAATTTTTTGAAGCCAGAAGGGATCCGGATCCACCGTTAGACTGTTGAAGTGAGCTCAGATTGGGTTAGACGGGTCTATGGGGATTGTGATTGGGGCTGTTGCTCCTGACTTTAGCTTGCCTGCGGTGGGGAAAGGGATCCAAAAGGGAGCCCAGATTTCACTGGCGGCCTACCGGGGCAAGAGCAAGGTGTTGCTGGCCTTTTACCCGGCGGATTTTTCCCCGGTATGCACGAGCGAGATGCGTTGCTTTCGGGAGGATTGGGAAGCTTTCCGGGCCGCGGGCTGCGAGATCTTGGGGATCAGCAGCGATCCCCTCTCCAGGCACCAAGCCTTTGCCGAGCAGCTTAAGCTGGAGTTTCCTTTGCTGAGCGATGTGGACAGAACCGTGAGCCAGCAGTACGGGGTGGACAGCCTGCTGGGGACGCGGCGGGCCTATTTTTTGGTGGATAGCCAAGGGATCCTACGCTACCAGCATGTGGAGTGGCTGCCCTTGTTCAAGCGAGACAACCGGGAGCTGCTGGAGGCCGTGAGGGCGATTAGCTAAACGGGGGATCCTCTGGGGTGGGCCAGAGAACCCGTTGCGGCTGTCCGGTGTCCGGCAGGGAGAGGGGAGTGTGGCCAAGGGGCTCCAGAAGCCAGCTACGCTGGGGCGGGCTCCAGTTGCCCTGGCGGGCCTCGATCTCCAGGATGAGCTGGCCATTTTGCTGTCGCAAGCGGAAGAGGGTGGTGGCCCAGGCTCCTGCTCGATGGGCGAGGGTTTCCCCGTCGTCTTCGTAGAGGGTGAAGCTGCCGTTGCCGGGGTAGAGTTTGAGGTGCGGTTGGTCACGGCGCAGGTGGGCGGTGGACGGGCAGGGGGGAGCTAAAGGCAGAACGGAGCCACCCCGCACAAACAGCGGCAGTTGTTCGAGAGGGGCAGGGACGAGAATGTAGCGGGGGCCGGTGTGGGCCTGACCTGTCCACCAATCAAACCAAGTGCCCTGGGGTAGGTAAACAGCGCGGCACCGCACGCCAGGCCGAACCACAGGGGCAGCTAGGAGGGCGGATCCCAGCATGGCTTGATCTGAGATCTCGTAGGTTTGCGGATCGTCGGGAAACTCGTAGAGAAGGGGGCGCAAGATGGGGGATCCGGTTTGGCTGGACTCCCAAAAGAGGCTGTAGAGGTAGGGTAGCAGTTGGTAGCGCAACTGGATGGCCTGCCGGCAGATGGCTTCAATCTCTGGGCCAAAGCTCCAAGGCTCGTGGGGGCGGGTGCCCAGGGCGCTGTGGCCGCGCATGAGGGGGTAAAGAATTCCCATTTGCATCCAACGGGCAAACAGCTCGGGAGTGGCATTGCCACCGAAGCCGCCGATGTCCGCGCCGACAAAGCTAACTCCCGACAGGCCCAGGTTTAGGAGCATGGGCAGGGACATCTCCAGGTGTTCCCAGGAGGATTGGTTGTCGCCTGTCCAGACGGCAGCCCAGCGCTGGATCCCAGCAAAGCCGGAGCGAGTCAGCACGAAGGGGCGCCGGTTGGGGTTGAGCTGTTCCAAGCCTTCACGGGAAGCGCGTGTCATCAGCAGGCCGTACAGGTTGTGAACTTCGGCGTGGGTGGTGGGTTCGTCGGGTGGGCCTTGGGGGGCATCGAGGGGGATATCGACGATCTGGCCGCCGTCTCCAAAGGGGCGGTCGTTGAGGGCCGGCTCGTTCATGTCGTTCCAGATGCCATCCACACCGGCTTGGGTGAGAACCCGTTGCCAGGATCCCCACCACTGCCGCACTCCGGGGCGCAAGAAGTCGGGAAAGAGGACTTTGCCTGGCCAAACGTAGCCATGGAAGAGGTGGCCGTCGGCGCGGCGGATAAAGAAATCCTGGGCCAAGCCCTCGTCGAAGACGGCGTAGTCGGCTTCGGGCTCGAACTTGACGCCGGGATCCACAATGGCTACCACCCGGAAGCCAGCCTCGTGGAGTTGGGCCATGAGCCGGGCCGGTTCGGGGAAGCGGCGGGGATCCCAGGTGAAGACGCGGTAGCCGCGCATGTAGTCGATATCCAAGTAAATGACGTCGCAGGGGATCTGCCGCTGGCGAAATTGCTGCGCAACGGTTTGAACCTGAGCGGCGCTGGCGTAGCTCCAGCGGCACTGTTGGTAGCCCAAGGCCCAGAGGGGAGGAAGGGGAGGCCGCCCAGTGAGTTGGGTGTAGGTCTCGAGCACCAAGGCCGGGGTGGGGCCGTAGATCAGGTAGTAATCCAGCTCGGGGGTGCGCACCTCGATGGCCCACTGCTCGGGATCGATCTGGCCCAGGTCGAACTGGCTCCAGTGGGTGCAGTGCAGGAAGAGCCCGTAGCAGAGGTTGGGGCGAAGAAACAGGGCGAAGGGAATGGCCTGGTAGAGATTGTCGCTGTGGGCGTCGTAGTTCCAGCAGTCGCGAGTCCAGTGGCTGTAGCGCCGACCCCGTTTGTTGAGTAGCCCCGCCCGTTCCCCTAGGCCATAGATGTGCTCGGCAGGGTGGAGGTGTTTGACCAGGCGGATGCTATCGGATCCCCAGGTAAGCCCAGAGGAGACATCGGCGCAAAACTCTTGCCCTTGAGAGTCTTGAAAACTGAACCGGAGGGGATCCCGATCGATCTGAACTTGCACCTGGGAGGTGGACAGGTGGATTTGGGTGGAGCTTTCCTGCAGTTCAAAGGGAGCCGGCGGCCACTCTTCATCGGCTGGAGCCACATCCCAGGAACGACGGGGCAAAAACGCTCCGCTGGGGCTAAAGCGCAGCCGAAACAGACGGGGGGTGAGCACCTGCATAGACCAGCAGCCCTGGGCACAGATGAGGTGGATCCCGCGAGAGTGAGCCTGGAGCTGTTGCAGGGATCCACAAGTTTGCCTTTGGGGCGGGCGGGCGGGGGATTGGCCGTTCGCGCCCGCGGGATCGAGTCCCAAGATCTCGCCAGGTTCCAGCATGCTTTGGAGACAGATTGCTGCTCTCAAGGCTAGCCTATGGCCGGGAGGGGACAGGGGGTTGCCCACTCTGGTCCGCAGTGGGTTTTACCCTCATCGGTACCCCTCTCCAGAAGAGCAGCGGCAATAATCGGTTAGCTCAGATCCCAGAATCCATCGCGAAAACGAGGCGGCAATGGCCATGAGGATCCCGGCGAGCAAACTTCTCTCCGCGCTACTGCTTTTGGGAGGGTTGTCCGCCCCCCCTGCCGTGGTGGCCTATCCGGTCAGCCCTGAAACGGTGATGGCCCTGCAACAGGGGGATCATGCCCAAGCCTTGCCCAGAGCCAGAACAGAGCAGCGTTTTCGGGTCGTGACTCTGGCAACCGGGCTGGAGCATCCCTGGGGGATGGCCTTTCTGCCAGATGGGACAATCGTGGTAACCGAACGACCAGGGCGGCTGCGCCGAGTTACCCCCCAGGGATTGGATCCCCAGCCAATAGCCGGTGTGCCAGAAGTATTTGCCCGCGGACAGGGGGGCCTGCTGGACATCGCCTTGCACCCTAATTACGCAGAGAACGGCTGGATTTACCTGTCCTATGCCGCTCCTGGGCCGGGCGGCGGGGGAACCCGAGTGGCGCGGGCCCGCTTGGGGGAGAAGGGACTCCAGGATCTGGAGGTGATTTTCGACATGGAGCGCAAGACCCCCGCTCAACAGCACTTTGGCTCCCGCCTGGCCTTTGATGAACAGGGATTTCTCTACATCAGCACCGGAGACCGGGGAGAACGGGATCGAGCCCAAGATTTGGGGGATTCTGCCGGTAAAGTGTTGCGCATTACGGATGCGGGCGGGATCCCGGCGGACAACCCATTTGTCGGCCGAGCGGGGGCTTTGCCGGCAATTTTTACCTACGGCAACCGCAACATCCAGGGAATAGCCCGCCACCCCGAGACGGGAGCGATTTGGTCCCACGAGCATGGGCCCCAGGGTGGAGACGAGATCAACATCTTGGCCCCCGGCGTCAACTACGGCTGGCCCTTGATCACCCACGGTCGAGAATATACGGGGGAACCCGTCGGCCAAGGACTGGCGGCAGCTCCCGGCTTGGCTTCCCCTCTGCTGCACTGGACGCCCTCTATCGCTCCTTCTGGCATGACTTTCTACACGGGAGAGGCTTTCCCAGAATGGCGGGGCAACCTGTTTGTGGGGGCGCTGGCCGGGCAACACTTGGCCCGTCTGGTACTGGATGGAGAGCGCGTGGTGGCAGAAGAGCGTCTCTTAGAGGGGGCGGTGGGCCGCATTCGCGATGTGCGGCAGGGGCCGGATGGACTCCTTTACCTGTTGACGGACGCCCCGAATGGATCCCTGCTGCGCCTGGAGCCAGCACCCTGAAGGCATCGGCTCGGAGGAGAAGAGGAGCTGCCTTGATCCCGCTTGCAACCGTCTGGCGGGACGGGGATTTTCTCCAGAGTAGGGCTGGGGAACTCAAAAGCTGAGGCTCTCCCAGGAGACGTTAATGTCTTCCAAAAGCAGCGACTTGTTGTAGATCTGCAGGATGATCAACAGGAAGACGGCAAATAGGGCCATGAAGACCGCCATCAGGGGCGTGGTGCCCCAGCCGGGAGCCACTTTACCGTATTCCGAGTTGAGGGGACGCAGCAGATCGCCCAGTTTGGTACGAATGGCCATAGGTTCTCGCTTAGAAACCGAACACGTTGACGAAGTCGAAGATAGCAGGCTCGAAGGCGGATCCCTGGTGCTCAGCACCGCCAAAGCAGCCGCCTTTTAAAATCACGCTATCAGAATCTGGCCGAACCTTTTTGTCTTGGGCAATGAATTGTAAACTTGTGTAATACTGTAGTCGAATACTCTCAGGATCAAAGACAACGATATGGAGCCCACCTTTTCCCTGATTGTGGCGATTGCGGCAGTTACCATCTGCATCACTGCGTTTGCCATCTACACGGCCTTTGGCCCCCCTTCCAAGGACTTGCAGGATCCCTACGAGATGCACGAGGATTAAGGCCTGTCGTTGGGATATCTGGGTAAATGTCTGCTCGGTTGACCCCCCGTCTCTCCTTTCACAAGTACCAGGGGTTGGGGAACGATTTTATCTTGGTGGACAACCGCCGGCAGTCTCAGCCCTGCTTGAGCCCGGAAGAGGCCGTCGCCCTTTGCGATCGCCGCTTTGGGGTGGGAGCCGATGGGGTTATCTTCCTGCTGCCAGGGCAGGAGGGGGCAGATTTCAGCATGCGCCTCTTCAACAGCGACGGTTCCGAGGCGGAGATGTGCGGCAATGGGATCCGCTGTTTGGCCCGCTTTCTGCAGGACTTGGGGATCCCAGGTCGGGATGGCGCCTACCAGATCCACACCTTGGCGGGGCGAATCGTGCCGCAGGTGCGGGCAGATGGGCTGGTCACAGTGGACATGGGGATCCCTCGCCTTTTGGCCAGGCAGATCCCCACCACCTTGGTCGAACCGGATGAGAAGGTCATTCGGCAGCCGCTTGCAGTGGCCGGGCGAGAGTGGCGGGTGACGGCGGTGAGCATGGGCAACCCCCATTGTGTGGTCTTCCTGGAAGAAGAGGGATCCCTGGAGGAGCTGGATTTGGCGGCTGTGGGCCCCCTGTTTGAGCATCATCCGGCCTTTCCTGAGCGCACCAACACCGAATTTGTGCAGGTGCTCAGCCCGACTCGTCTGCGCCTACGGGTTTGGGAGCGGGGAGCAGGGGCAACGCTGGCTTGTGGGACGGGTGCCTGTGCTGTTTTGGTGGCTGCTGTTTTGGAGGAGCGCGCAGAATCGCAAGCTACAGTAGAACTGCCGGGAGGAAATCTGGAGATTCGCTGGGATCCGAGCACACAGCACGTGTGGATGACCGGCCCTGCCCTACACGTCTTCAGCGGCACCACTGCCGGTTGAGAACTAGGCTCCCAGACCCAACAGGAGGATGGCCAGGAGGCCGAGGAGCCCATAGGCAACGCTCCAGCCCTGCCGCCAGATCAGCGCCACTGCCAGGCCCAATAAGACCAAGCCCAAGCCCAGGCCAAGGCGGAGAAATAGAGGGTGTACAAACTGGCTGAGGGAGCGTTTGAGCCAGGGGAAGATCACCCCCAAGGCGAAGGCCAGTCCTACGGGGATCCAATCGATCCAACCTGTCTGCTCCCAGCCCCCCAACAGGTAAAAGCCGCCCAGACAAAGGCCCAGGCAGAAAAACAGCACCCGCATGCCGGGATAGTCTTGTCGATAGTTGAAAGCAAGGCTTCGGAGCTCCTTGGGGTGGGCCAAGACCAATGGCTCTACAGCAAAGCTTTCGCTCCACTCCGGCGCTTCTTCAGTTTGTCCGCGGCACCAAAGGTAAACGTTGACCTTGCGCAACCCTTGCAGCAGAGAGGCTTCCACCGCACTGCGCACCACCTCCATCACCTGCAGGGTATCCACCACATCGCCCGGCAGCCGTTCCAGCAGCACGTTGAGAACAGGCCCCTTCAGCTCGGCTCGGCCAAACAGCCGCAAGTTGGCAAGCTTGTAATCGAGGATTTGGTTCAAGATTTTGAGCTGGCGGCGCATGGGATCCCGTAAACAGTGAACCGTCGTTCGAATGGTTGACTTCAAGCTTCAACATGACCGGTATGACCAGTTTAATGGCTTGGGCCAGAGCAGCAGAGGAGAGGCGTTGCCGGTGTGAAAGGGAAGTGGGACTATCCCATGAGGGTGCGAATGCACCGGCGAATGCTGAGGTTGGATTGCTCCAAGTCGGCAAATCCGCTCAGAAGAGTTCCCTGGCCGTCCAACAGCAACAAAACAGCCTGGCGGCGAAAATTGATCCCAGGCAAAGCTGCAGCGGCTATTTCTTGCAGCTTCTGGATGGTTGCTCCCTCAAAATCGACCGAGACATACACAAACGGAGAAACCAGGCGGGGATCCGTCGGTACACTCTCCCGGATGGCCTGCAAAACCAAGTGGCGCACCAGCAGCAGCCCCCTGCCATCCACCAGCACGATCTGGCGCAGCCGAGGGTTTTGCCCAAACTCCAGGGCCAAACTTTTGGAGAGGGCTTCCGATTGCGAGCGGGTTTGGCTGTTGGTCAAGATCAACGCTTGAATGCCCTCATACCGACTTAGGTCAAGCCGATCCCCAGAAACGCTTTCCACCTTGAGGTCAAGAGATGTTTTGGGGTTGCCGTTGCTGGGGCAGTTGCCAGCTTGGGCGGGATCGAACGCACCTTGAGAAAGCAGGGCAAGGGTGGCAAACCCCAAAGCCACAAGTCTCTTTTGAACGCAAAGCCAGCAGCGGTTAGCCGGGGCACAGCAGCAGGACAGCACTCGGTTCATGGCGGGGAGCTCTGGAGCGGGCCGGCCAAATCTTAACCGATCTTCATCTTTGGTGCTCCAAAATGCCCTCTGGGCTTCTCATCCCCATTGGGTTGGTGCCCATAATGGAAGGCAGTTTCTGGTTTGCTGGCCATGACTCACGCCTCTTTGCTGGATGTCCTCAACCCTTCTCAGCGCCAAGCGGTGCAACACTTTTGTGGCCCGCTGCTGGTGGTTGCCGGGGCAGGTTCCGGCAAGACGCGCGCCCTCACCCACCGCATTGCCTACCTGGTTCGCCACTATCGGGTGGATCCAGGAGAAATTTTGGCCGTGACCTTCACCAACAAGGCCGCCCGTGAGATGAAAGAGCGCATTGAGCAGCTCTTTGCCGAACAAGAAGCTCAAGAACAATTTGGGATCCCCTTAGAGGAATTGGAGCCGGCCCAGGCAACGCGACTAAAATCTGCTGTTTACCACCGCTGGATTAAGCCTCTTTGGATTGGCACGTTCCACAGCTTATTTGCCCAGATCCTGCGCCTGGAGATCGAAAAATATCAGGATCCCAAGGGGCGCAAGTGGACTCGCCACTTCTCGATCTTCGATGAATCAGATGCCCAATCTCTGGTGAAGGAGATTGTAACCAAGCAACTGAACTTGGATGAGCGCAAGTTTGACCCAAGGTCGGTACGCTACGCCATTAGCAATGCCAAAAACCAAGGTTGGACTCCTGCCGACCTGGAGCGCAATCAGCCCAACTTCCGTGGCCGTACCATTGCCCAAGTTTACGAAATCTATGAAGACCAACTGGCAGCCAACAATGCTCTGGACTTTGATAACTTGATTTGGATACCAGTGCAGCTTTTTCGACAAAACGAGCAGGTGTTGGCTTACTGGCACCAACGATTTCGACACATTTTGGTGGATGAATACCAAGACACCAACCGCACTCAGTATGAGTTGATTCGTCTGTTGGCCACCAACGGCGAGACCTGCAGATCTCGGTTGGATTGGAGAAACCGATCGATCTTTGTGGTGGGAGATGCCGATCAAAGCATCTATCGGTTTCGCGGGGCAGATTTTACCATTTTGCTGGAGTTTCAAGAGACCTTTGGAGATGGTCTCCCGGATGATGATACCCGCACCATGATCAAGCTGGAGGAGAACTATCGCTCTACAGCTACCATTCTGCAGGCAGCTAACGCTCTCATCGAGAAAAATACAGAGCGCATTGATAAAGTTCTCAGGCCAACCCGTCAGCAAGGAAGTCCGATTTTCCTTCATCAGGCGGATGACGAGATTGCAGAGGCGGAGTTTGTCGTCAATACCATCCGACGATTACACGGCCAAAATGCCAATGCTTTTTCCTGGGGAGATTTTGCCATTCTCTACCGTACCAACGCTCAATCCCGTCCTTTTGAAGAGGTCTTGCTGCGGTGGGGGATCCCTTACACGGTGGTGGGCGGACTGCGATTTTACGACCGCAAAGAAATTAAGGATGTCCTAGCCTATTTACGGGTTGTGGCTAACCCTGCCGACTCCTTTAGCCTGCTGCGAATTATTAACGTGCCGCGCCGTGGCATCGGCAAATCTACTCTGGACAAGCTGACCGAAGCGGCGGCGGCTCTCAACGTGCCTTTGTGGGAAATTCTCAGCGACGAAACCTCTGTAAGTAGCTTGGTGGGCCGTTCGGCTAAGCCTGTCATTCAGTTTGCTCAGTTGATTCAGCACTGGCATCGACAGGCTTCTCAGACTTCAGCCGCCACCCTTATCGAAGGGTTGCTAAGGGATTCCGGCTATTTGGAGGATCTCAAGGCACAGGGTACAGACGAAGCCGAAGAAAGAGCGGCCAACGTGATGGAACTTTACAATGCCGCCCGCCAATTCGAGGAAGAACAGGAGGATCCCAGCCTTGAGGCTTTTTTGAGCAATGTGTCTTTGGCTTCCGACTTGGACAACCTTCAGGAAGGCGCTGAGAAAGTTTCGCTAATGACGTTGCACTCTTCCAAAGGTTTGGAGTTTCCTGTTGTGTTCTTGGTGGGGGTAGAGCAGGGTCTGTTTCCCAATTTCCGGGCTTTGGAGGATCCCGCTGCTTTGGAAGAAGAGCGACGCCTTTGCTACGTGGGCATTACCCGTGCCCGTGAGCAGTTGTATATCAGCCACGCCAGGGAAAGGATGCTCTACGGCAACCGCGAACCAGCTATTCCTTCGGTATTTTTAAGTGAACTGCCCCAAGAGTTAATCGAATTCGACAGACGCGGAGCCGTTTCTCGACAGCTCTCCCACGGCAGTGGACTGTCCCTTTCAGATGCACCCAAGGCCAGGCCCAATCGCCGCCAAAGCCGTTCAGAACAGTGGGCGATTGGAGATCGTTTGCAACATCCCCAATTCGGACAAGGCCAGATTACCCATGTGTTCGGCAGTGGTGAACGGGTCACGATTGCGGTGAGGTTTCCCGCTATCGGTCAACAGAAAATCTTGGATCCCCGTATCGCTCCTATTCAAAAGCTTAGCTAGGCGGCTGAACTCGGAAGGGCTCCAGCGATGAAGAGAGGCAAAGGGAAGTGCTGTAGAAGTCCGTAGCTCATTCGAGATTGCCTTGCCGTTGACGTCGTTGGTGATCCCTTGCTTTATATGTGTTTGCTTTATATGTGTTGCTGCACGACGGGGAAAGCAAAACCTCAGCTCCCCCTTTCCCTGATTTGACCGTTGCCCAACCCTCGACCTTACCTCTGCCCCCTCGTCACTAATTGCTTGTAATTGCTTGACTACCCGGTCTTGGGATCCCTCGCCAGGCTTAACCCAGTCGGCTGGGACTGAGTTGTCTCGGCTCTGTCCGGTACCAGGCGCAGGGGCGGGCCAAAGCGGCCAACCGCTACAGTGTTGTTCAGGGCCGGGATCTGGCGGATGGATCCCTGGCGTAGGCAGCGGTGTAGACGGCGCAGCAGGAAGAGGTCGGCTTCGGAGCACTCCTCTCGAAATAGCCTTACGTTAAGTTCGTGTTCCTGAGCAGCGGTGAGCAAACCGGTCATCATGGCGGTTTGAATGATCTGCTGCACGGTTATGGTTGTCGCTTCATCCATAGGTTTAGGCGATTGGATGGAGACCTTTTGCTGCTCTTATTCTCGACAAATCCCTCTGATATTGACTCCGCCAAATAGCGGATTCGGTATGCGCGCACTTTGTCTTCTTTCTCGGTGCTCGGAAACAGGGCTTTCCAGATACCCATTGACCTTCTGAGCCATCCGGATTCCGTGTAGGCGAAAAGCTTAAAATCTTTGTGTCACAAGCCTTTCTAATCGAAGTGGGAGCAGAGCCAACAATTGGATACGTAGGGATCCCATCCTCACCGCAGTACAAAATTAGACTCAACAGTGAGTTGCTTGAACTTGCCAAAGAGGTGCTGATCCCATGATTTTTCGAGCTGTTGTTTGAGGCCGTAACAGATATCTGTGGCAATACGGAACTGAGAAGCGATGTTCGTCACCGACAAATGGCGTAGGGTTGCTTGGCTTTTTGTCTGTACCTTGTCGGCAATGAAGGCATAGAGGATGAGCAACAGCCTTGTGTTAGGGTGGGGGCATTCTGTAGTGGCGATTGGCCGTGTCAGAAACTCCACAAAAAGTCGGCTGTGCTGCCCCTCTGGGCTGCTGTGGCTGCGGCTGTCTGGGCCTACTGGCGGTGCTGGGCTTGGGGCTGGCGGGGGCAGGGATCCTGATCTGGAATGGGATCCGTGCCTCAGGAGCCTATCGCACCTACCAGTTGGCGGTGGAGCAGCTCGAACAAAATGCCGTGGTGGTGGAACGTTTGGGAGAGCCCCTGAGGCCGGGATGGCCCTCGCGGCTGCGCTTTCAGGAAGATGAGGAAGCGGGCTGGGTGTGTCTGTCTTTTTTGATTACAGGGGCCCAGCGCACCGGCGATGTGGTTGTGGAATCGGAGCGGGGCATGGCCGGCTCGGCATGGCAGTTGCGCCATCTGCAGGTGAAAGTTGACGGGGATCCGCAGGCCATTCAGGTCATCGAGGGGGAATCTCGGTGTGAAAAGGAAGAGTCGGATGGAGAAGCCCTGCCCCTGCAGCCAGAAGGCGACATCTAGGTAGCCGGATATGCTCAGCCGCGGGTAGAGTCAAAAGGACTCCGTCCCGCTGACGCGAACGGTTGTGGCCTTGTTGGATCCCTATGCGGTCGCTCCCTTACCTGCGCTTGCTGCTGCTGTTGGCGCTGTTGGCCTCGTTCACCGGGCTGATCGTCTGGCTGATCCAATCGTTTCTCGATCTGTACTACGCCACCCGCTACCACCCGATTTTGGGGGGGCTGTTGATTGGGGTGCTGCTGCTGCTGCTGCTGGTGTTTTTGGCCGCTGCCATCTACTACTTGTTTCTGTTTCGCCAACCCGCCCCCAGCAGGAGACCCCCTGCCTTGCCGGAGACGGCTTTGGAAAAGCGGAAAGCGGCGCAACAGAACTTGGCTCAACTGGAGGCGCAGCTAGCGCAAATCCAGGATGAAGTGGCGCGGGCAGCGCTGGCGGAGCGGTCGGCTCTGCTGGCCCAACAGTTGGCCCAGCCCCAGCTGAAGGTGGTGGTCTTCGGCACTGGGTCGGCGGGCAAGACTTCTTTGGTCAACGCGCTGCTGGGGCGGCGGGCGGGGGCGGTGGCGGCCACTCTGGGCACCACCCAGGCGGTGGCTTGTTACGATTGGAACTTGCCTGGGATCCCGCAGCCGGTGCAGATCCTGGATTGCCCCGGCATTTTGGAGATCGGCCCGGCAGGGGTGATGCGGGAACAGGAGGCGCAAGCCCAAGCCCAAGCTGCCGATCTGCTGCTGGTGGTGGTGGATGGGGATCTGCGCCAGTCAGAGGTGGATCCCTTGCGCCGGTTGATCGCCCTGGGCAAGCGGGCCCTGCTGATCCTGAACAAAGCGGATCGCTACACCTCAGAAGAACGGCAGATCCTCTTGCAACGCCTGCGGGAGCGGGTTCATCCCCTGATTCCACCTCAGGATGTGTTGATAGCTGCCGCTGCTCCAGCCCCTGTGCGGGTGGGATCCCAAACCTGGCGACCGGAGCCGGAGGTGGCGGCGGTGCGGGATCGCGTGCAGGCGGTGCTCTATGCCGAGGGGGGATCCCTGGCCTTGGACAATGCCCTGCTGCAATCGCAACAGTTGGGGGAAGAGGCCAAGCGGATTCTCCAAGCCCAACTGCGCCGGCAGGCGGAGGAGGTGATCGATCGCTTTCAGTGGATTGTTACAGGAGTGGTGTTCGCCAACCCCATCCCGGCGGTGGATTTGCTGGCCATTGCCGCCATCAACGCCCAGATGGTGGTGGAACTGGGATCCCTTTACGGCTGCAAGATGGATCTGCAGCAGGGGCGGGAGCTGGCCTTGTCTCTGGCCAAAACCTTAGCCGGCTTGGGCTTGGTGGAAGGAGCGATCCAACTGACCACGGGGATCTTGGCCACCGTTGCCGAAGTGAGCGTCGTCGGTTTTCTGGCGACAGCCCCCATTCAGGCAGCCAGTGCTGGCTATCTCACCCGCATTGCCGGCAAGAGCTTCATTGAGTATTTCCAGCACAACCAAAGCTGGGGAGAAGGGGGGATGCAGGCGGTGGTCAAAGCCCAGGTGCAAAATACCCAAAAATCCGGTTGGCTCAAAGAGTTTGTCCGCGAGGCTTCCCGGCGCATCTTCCGAAATGGGATGGCCAACCCAAGGGATCCCTAATGGCCGCTCAGGGCAATATCCGTCGGCATGAAGGCCAGCTTCAGTTGCGCCACATAATCGGCGTAGCTCAGTGCCGGCCCAGTGTCCCAATCCGCCAAGCCATGCATGCACTTCGACCATTGAATGAAGGCGGCAGGATAGATATAGGCCAAACTGGGATCCTGCAAAACCTCTTTGGGCAGTGGAGAGGCCGACTTCAGCACTGCCAACAGAGCCGGCGGCTTGTGGAGAATCACGCGCGTGGCCTCGATCTGCTCTGGGGAAACCCTAAACTTGGCGGCGATAAACGAGATCACTTTGGAAATGGCCATCACCCAACACCAACCTCGCCTATAAAAAAAGTAGATTGCCCCGAAGCCGAGGGGCTGGCCTCAGGGATCCTACGGAGACCGGAAAAGGAGGGATGAACATTGGCGAGGATGGCCGTGGGCGGGCCTGGGATCCCCTTGCTTGGAGCCGCTGCTCCTCGTTATCCTAGTAAAGCTGAAAAATCTGGGGAAACAGTGAGCCGTGGCTAAAAAGAGCATGATCGAGCGGGAGAAAAAGCGCCAACGCTTGGTCGAGAAGTATCGGGAGAAGCGCCAACAACTGAAAGCGGCCATGGCCGATCCCAACATCGACCAGGCCACCCGCATGGAGCTGCACGCCCAACTGCAAAAACTCCCTCGGGCCAGCTCGCCCACACGCCTGCGCAACCGCTGCTGGAAAACCGGGCGTCCCCGGGGTTACTTCCGCGATTTCGGCCTGTGCCGCAACAGCCTGCGGGAAATGGCCCACAGAGGCTTATTGCCAGGTGTGGTCAAGTCTAGCTGGTAGTTGCCTGGCCTTCGCCGCTTGGTTATGCAGCCAAAACACCCTTTTGAGAGATCCTGAGTGGGCCTGCAACCTTTCCAGCTCTGCGACGAAGATCTCACCCCTGCAGTGGCAAAGGCCCTGGCCGGGGAACCCCACTTGGCTGTGGATACGGAGACGATGGGGTTGATCCCGCAGCGGGACAGGCTCTGCGTGGTGCAAATCGCCAACCCTGCCGGCGAGGTGGTGTTGTTGCGGTTGAGCCGTGGAGTAAAGCAGGCCCCCCTTCTGGCGGGGCTGCTGACGGATCCCAACATTGAAAAGATTTTCCACTACGCCCGCTTTGACCTGGCCATGCTGCGCTATCACCTGGGGATCCGGGTGCGGCCTGTCTTTTGTACCAAAATTGCCAGCAAACTGGCCCGCACCTACACCAGCAAACACAGCCTCAAAGATGTGGTGAGCGAGCTGTGCGGGGTCGAACTCAACAAAGCTGCCCAAAGCTCCGATTGGGGAGCCGTCCACGCGCTATCCGCCGAACAGCTGGAATATGCCGCCAACGATGTTCGCTATTTGATCCCGGTGCGCCACAAGTTGGCGGAGATGTTACGGCGGGAAGAACGCTGGGAGTTGGCGCAGCAGTGTTTCCAACATTTGCCTACTTTGGTAGAGCTGGATCTGTTGGGCTTCAGTAACGTCTTCGAACATCAGTAGGCGGGGCTTTACTTGATAGACAGTCACCGAATTTTCGGGCTGGAGGCCCGCACCATA
>NZ_JANSHV010000223.1:0-2199 GCF_047461775.1 Synechococcus sp. R6-5 | reverse complement strand
GGTTTTGGGGGTTAGAGGCATGCTCCCTCGAGGGTGACCGTCACCGGGGATCCCTGTAAGGTCGCCACCTGCTGGCCGGCTCTGAGGGCGTCGGAAGGGGCCAAACCGGGAACCACGTGATAGGTGAGAATACCCCCCAGAGACACCTTGCCCCAGAAGTGGCTGCCGTAAAGTTCGGTATCCTGGGGGTGTGATTGCTGGAGAGGAGAAAGGCCATGAACGGGATCCCGTCGTGGTTGCGGCAACTCCGCAGCTGGCTGCCCTGGGTTGCTCTGCTTCTCATTCTGGTCTTGATCGGCTACTGGGTGGGTCCTCGGCCCAGACCCTACCCCCAAGAGCCGGAGCTGCCCACCCTGGCCCCTCTGCCGCAGCACCCCCGCATCCGGGTGGTGTTCAACCAAAGCCGCGAGAGCACCTATCGGGATCCCTATCGCCAGATCCGCCGCTATGGCTACAACCTGGAAGAGTTCATCATTTCCCAGATTCGCTCCGCTCGGCAGTCGGTGGATATTGCCGTGCAAGAGCTGAACCTACCGCTCATTGCCCAAGCCCTAGTGGAGCGACGACAGGCCGGGATCCCGGTGCGCTTCATTACCGAAAACACCTACGTGCGAGCCTGGCACCAGCTCACCCCTGCCGAAGTGCGGGCGCTGGACGAGCGCAGCCGTCGCAAGTTCGAGGAGTACCGCAACCTGGTGGATGTGAACCGCGATGGACGGTTTTCTCCCGAGGAGATTGCCAGCCGAGATGTGTACGCCTTGCTGGATGGGGGGCGGGTGCCCTGGCTGGATGATACCGCCGATGGCTCCAAGGGCAGCGGCCTGATGCACCACAAATTTGTGGTGATCGACGGGCAGAAAGTCTTGACCGGCTCGGCCAATTTCACGCTCTCTGATATTCACGGGGACTTTGATGCCCCCGGCAGTGTGGGCAACGCCAACCACCTGCTGCTGCTGGATAGCCCCGAGCTGGCTCGCCTCTACACCGAGGAGTTCAACCTCATGTGGGGAGATGGGCCGGGAGGGTTGCCCGACAGCCGCTTCGGGGTGCAAAAGCTCAAGCGTCCCCTGGAGACGGTTTACCTTGGCGATGCCATCGTGGGGGTACATTTTTCTCCCAGCAGCCGCTCCCTGCCCTACGAGGCCACTTCCAACGGCATCATCGCGGCCACCCTGGCCCAAGCGCAGCAGCAGGTGGATCTGGCCCTGTTCGTCTTTACGGACTCAGGCATTGCCAACCAGCTCAGGCAACTGCGCCAGGAGCGCAACGTGCTGATCCGCGGCGTGTTCGATCCCGGCTTTGCCTTTCGCGACTACAGCCGCACCCTGGAGATGTGGGGGCTGCTGCTCCCGGACGAAAACTGCCGGGTGGACGCGGCCCGCCTGCCTTGGACAGTGCCCGCTTCATCCGTGGGCGTGCCCAACCTCGCCCCGGGAGACAAGCTGCACCATAAGTTTGCCATCATCGATCCCGGCACTCCTCAGGCCACGGTGATCACCGGATCCAACAACTGGTCGGTCTCGGCCAACCACCTCAACGACGAAAACTTCCTGATCATCCGCAATGGCCGAGTGGTGGATCACTTTGTGCGGGAGTTCGACCGGCTGATGGCCGAGGCCCGTTTTGGCCCCAGCCGCCGCTTGCAACAGCAGGCAGAAGAGGCGTCCCGTCGCTGCCCCAACCCCGTCCCCGTTGCCGCTTCCTTGCCTGAACCGGAGCCGGAGCTGCTGGAAGTCGAGGTCGTTCTTCCTCCTGAGGCGGGATCCCCTTCCCCGTCGGTTGCTTTTCCGGTGGCGTCTCCTGGGGGATCCCCTCGCGTTAACCTGAATACGGCCACGGCGGCGGAGCTGGAACAGTTGCCCGGCATTGGCCCCGCCCTGGCGCAGCGCATTATCGAGGCCCGCCCCTTCTCCTCTTTGGAGGATCTGCAACGGGTCAATGGCATTGGCCCAGCCCGGATTGAGCAGCTGCGGGATCGGGTAACCTGGTAGGAGTTAGCCCCCTCTTGGTCAGGTTGAGGGCGCGGAGTGCTTTCGGAAGTTCATCCCAGAGCAGCTCCTAAAGGGCCTCTCCCCTCGAATAAACCCCAAATTAAACCCCAAATATAGTCATTTCAGTTCAAACCAGGACACTGCACCCACGCCTAAAATGTTGGTCGCATCGGCGTTGCAGAGCAATAATGCAGGGGGCCAAAAGGCT
>NZ_JANSHV010000222.1:0-13039 GCF_047461775.1 Synechococcus sp. R6-5 | reverse complement strand
ATTATTGACTAGAGTCATGCTCTCTCCCGGTGGTCTCTATGCTGAAATCGCTGCCTGCTCGCCCATTGTCCTGCTTTCTTGTAGCCGGCCTGCTGTTGGCAGGGGGCGTTGCGTTTTTGGCCCCCCGTTGGTTCCCGGCTCTGGCCAACGAACAGGCTGTTCCTGAGGCCGAACTGGCGCTTCGGCCCCTCTTGGCTCCGGGATCCCGGATCCTCAGCTCGCGGCGATTGAGCGACACAGAAGCGGAAATTTGGGTGGAGTCTCGGGGGGGAACCAGCCCTGTGATCATGCGGCTGAATGCTGCAGGGACTTGGGAACAGGATATGAGCGCCACCTTGGCCCGCGGAGCCAGCCAGATGCAAGCTCTCGCCCGCCAACAAACGGTGAACTTGCCTGCCGGCTTTGGCCAGACCGCCCCCGATCAACCCCCGCCGCCGGTGCCCTCCCTTCTGCAGGCTACCCAAGCTGCCTCTAGCCTGATCCCGCCAGTGGATCGAGAGCAGGAAACCCAGCGGGCCTTGAGTGGGGCTGGCCGTGTGGATCCCTTTGTGCCCCAGAACATTCGCGCTCCTGAACCGCAGATTGTCCTGCCGCCCCTGCCTCCACCTCCGGTTTTGCCCCCTCCTGGCAGCGGCAATGGCGCCCCTGTAGCCGTGGCTACCCCGATCCCAACGCCTACCCCCGACCCGGCTGCCTTTGCCCGCAGTGTACAGGTTTCCGGGATGATACAGATCGGCGGCGAGTCCTTTGCTCTGGTTTCTGGCCCAGGTGTCATTCCCGCTGTGGTGCAGGCCGGGCAAAACTACCAAACCGCCAAGGTGGCCGGAGTATCGGTGCCAGAGCGACGGGTTGTGCTCTCGGAAGGGGGAGAAACGGTCGTGAAGCAAATGGAAGACACCAGCGTGATTGTAGGTGCGCCCTAGCTTCAGCAGCAGCAAGACACCGACGGTAGAACGGGCTTATTCCAAGTAGCAGCCAACTAGCAGTAAAACAGTTGGCTGGCTTGATTCCCAACTCCCCCTTCCAGAGGGGCCGGGGGCAAGGGTCAGAGGCTACTTGAACGGGCTCGGAACAACCCTAGTTGGAAGATAGGAGTTGCCAGATCTCCAGATCCCGAGATCTTGGCGGCAAGGCCGAGAAGACTTCAAAAGCGGGGTTCGCTGCTGAGGCGGGAGGGCTGCTGTTTTAGGTAGCGCAAAAACTCCCGCAGCTCGGCGTCGCTGAGTTGGTGGCGAGATTTCTTCTGAAAGCGACGTTCCAAAAACTCTTGTCCTTCCTTGCGGCCCCAGCCAATGCGCTGCATCTCCACATCCGTTTGGGCAATGATGTCCGATAGGTCATCCCCATAGGCCGCCGGCTCACTTAGACCGGGCAGCTCTGGGGGAGTCGGCTTTGCAGGGATCCCTATCGACTCAGGGGCTGGAGAAGCAGGGGAAGACTGAGCGTGTCCGTTGGCCAACTCAGGAGTTGGCAGATAAGGCACCCTGGCGGCAGCAGAATCCATGCCCAAACTCAAAGAGGAAGTGGGGCGACCAAATCCTGCGTGGTGGAGGGCGCGCTTCAAGGCAGCATCTTCCGCCTCTTCGACGGTGTTCGAGCCAGCCATGCCACTGCCCAAAACCGTGTTGTTCACCACCACCTGGGCTCTGACGATGTAGATCCCTTCTTCCACCCGCAACAGATCGGTGAGCAAGCTGCCCATGGGGTACCGCTCTCGAAAGTCTTGGATCATGTTGGCGTCAGAACCTGTTGCTGCTGAAGCTCTGACTACAAGCTAGCCCGAAAGTTAACTTGGCATCCAGATCTCAATCCAATCCCACCCTCAATATCGACATTGAATTGATATAAAGCGAGAGATCTCAACAAGAGGGAGCTGTCCGAGCAGATAACATCCCGGCTGGTGAGGGTATGCTATGGCCAAGGAATCCAGTTATATTAAGCAAGCGTCAACCCACGTGGCTGGCTTGGAAAACCTGAATTATCAGCAGCTCAGCCTTGACTCTTAGCTCTATTGTCGGCGCCAAGACAGATGGGGGACTATGGCCAGCGATACCATCGGGGTCAGCTCAGCGAGTTTGGGACGGGCAGCCATTCGAGAGCGCAACTACGGCACTGCTTTGCAGTTGCTCCGGCGAGCTTATCGTGCGGATCCCAGCCCAGAGAATGCCCGTTGGCTGGCCACCGCCTACGAGGAGGCGGGTTACCTTCAATTGGCCGCTCTGTACCGAGAATTGGCCCAAGAGGGCAGGGAGACTCCCAAAGCGATTCAATTTCAGGCCCCCAAACCTCCCAGCACCCTTGAGGAGCTGAAGCAGCCATCTCCTGAACCGCCGGATCGCAAGACCATTCCCTTGCCGCAGCCGATCCCACGCCCAACCCCACCCGCATCTCCTCCGGATCAGCCAATTTGGGTTTACAAGCCCACCCCCATCGATCCCAAAAGTATCAGCCGCCAAGCGCCCCTTCGACCTCAAGCTGCAGAGCCTGCCCCTTCCCCTCAACCATCGGCGGAGAGGGACGACTATCTGCCGGTTCAGCACGCCCCGGATTTGAAAAACCCGCAGCAGGGATCCCCCTTTGTGCGGCGACTGAACCAACTGCATCGCCAGTTTAAGGATCAGCCCACAGCGGAACTGGCGCTACAACTGGCGGAAGCCTACGACGAGCAAAAGAACTTTAAAGAGGCCCAGCGCTACTACCGAGAGGTTTTGGATCTGGATGACTCTTGGCTGTTACGACCGATGGTGCAAGAGCGCCTAGAAGAGCTGCGGCAACTGCAGGAGCCAACAGCCGAACAGAATCCTTGGGCAGATCTCTCAGCCCAAAACTTGCTCAAGCTAGGAGAAAAGTTGGAACGGGAAGGGGAAGTGGCTCGTGCCGAGCAAGTTTACCGGCAGATCCTGAAAATGGATGCCACCCTGGATGTCCATGCTAAGGCTCGCAAGGGTCTAAACCGGCTCTATCCCGACGGAAAGCGGTGATTTGCAGGCCACTCCATTCCCCTCACTCGGCGCAATGGGGAAGCAGCTCACCCTTCCCGAGGATCGAGGGCGTCCCGCAAACCATCCCCCAGCAGGTTAAAGGATAGAGAGGTCAGCACCACCATCAAAGTGGGGGCCAGCACCAGCCAGGGCTGTAGGATGATCACCGAAGCGTTGGTGGCCAGCGAGAGCATGTTGCCCCAAGAGGCATCCGGCTGTTGGATCCCCAACCCGATGAGGCTCAGCACCGACTCTGCCGCAATGTAGCCGGGCACCGCCAAGGTTGCCGAGATCACCACATAAGTAGCTGTCTGGGGCAAAATATGGCGCACCAGCAGATACAGGGATCCAGCCCCGGCTACCCGCGCTGCCTGCACAAAGTCCCGCTCTCGCAAGGACAGCACCTGCCCACGAATCACCCTGGCTAGGCCCGCCCAACCCACAAAAGAGAGGATCACCACAATCACCAAGAAGCGCTCGGCATTGCTGAAAGGCACCCCGGTCAGCGGATTCACCTGCAACACCGCTGCCAGCGACACCAGCAGATACAGCGTCGGAATCGACATCAACACCTCTGCCAAGCGCATCAGGAGCGTATCCACCCAGCCCCCAAGGTAGCCGGATATGGCCCCCACCAGCAGACCAATGGGGAAAGAGATGCCAATGCCCGCCAAGCCGATAAACAGGCTGACGCGCCCGCCATAGACCAAGCGACTGAAATAGTCCCGACCTTGATCATCGGTGCCCAGCAGGTGTAGCCGTGCCACAGAGGGCTCTTCGCCGATTGGGGATCCCACTTGTCCTGCTTCTGCAACAGGCCGCAGCGGGACGGTGCCAAACAGATGCCGATTGGAGGGGATCAACCCCAACCAACGGTAGGGAGTACCGGCCACAAACAAGCGGATCCCGGCTGGACGGCTGGTATCCACCAAGAGCGGGCGTTCTCCCGTTTCCAGATCCACTGGCCCCTGGCGGGTTGGATAAACGTGGGGCCCAATCCAAGCGCCCGATTCATCCCAAAAGTGAATGGCGGTGGGCGGCAGAAGGGATCCCCCCGGTTGAGATTCCAGTGGGCTGTAGGGGGCAACGAACTCGGCAAAAATGGCGCAGGCGTAGAAAACAAGAAGAATGTAGGCTCCTGCTTGGGCCCATCGATTGCGGCGAAGCCGTTTCCACCACTGCATAAGGCAGAGATTCCAGTCGAGTCCAGTTGAACCAAATGCCAGCAGTGTAGCTGATCGTGTCTTGTTCCAGTTGCAGAGAGGGCTGCAAGGTGTCACCGATTCATGCTGGCAGGACGAGTCCCTTCCCCAGTCCAAGACAAGCTCAGCCTGCCAAGGAATAGCTGGGGCTGTAGAGGGCCGTCATCTCCATCCGCACCGCAGCAATCGTCTGGGGCAGCACCCCCACCAGCCGTGCCAAAATGTCATCGGGCAATTGGCTAACCAAATCCGCAGAGAAAAATTCCTCTAAGCTAAAGAGCAAAACCCGCGCCCGCTGGGCCGGCAAAGGATTGTCGGTGATTTGCTGCAGCCAACGCATCCAGTGCAGCCGCTTGGCATAGGCATTTTGCCGCTCTTGGTGGTCTTGCGGATGCAGCAAAACCACATCCCCAATCGGGACAACGCCGCCGGACTCCACATCCAAGGGCCCCCCCACCGCAGCGCCTGGCCCGGCAAACTCGGCATGAAACGTCTTGCAGATGATCAGGGCGTTGTGCCGCTGGGGATCCACCATCAGCAGTTGCCCACTGCTGAGGGTTCGAATCAGCTGGCCAGGCTCAACTCGCTGAACCAGACTACGGCTGGGGGGAAGCTCGCTCATAGATCTCAGGATATCCTAACCTTCCCTTGCCTTACATGGTATCTTTAACTTTCTCAGAGCTGCTTGACGCAATCTTCATACTAAGCCCTCTATCGAGACTTTGCATGAGACTTTGCATGGTGAGTATTGCCAGAGGGTCTTCTTCAGGCTGCCGCTGGGCTGAGGCTGATCTTGCCGGTAACATGGATTCTGGTGTCTCCAGCTTGGCATCGGCCAATGCGACGGGCGTAGGGGTAGCCGGCACTGTGCAGCTCTTGCAAGAGGTCTGAGGTGTAGCCGGGATCCACCGCCACCAGCAAGCCCCCGCTGGTTTGGGGATCTGCCAGCAGCAGTTGCTGCCACTCGGGCAGGGATTCTGCCTGTACCCCCTCATAGCCCTGCCAATTGCGACGAGCCGCCCCTGGAAAGATCCCCGCCTCTGCCAGCGAGAGCGCTTCTGCCAAAAACGGAATGGAAGCCAGATCCAAACTGGCCCCCACCCCCGAGCCGCGACAGACTTCCAGCAAGTGTCCCACCAGGCCAAACCCTGTTACATCCGTCATGGCGTGAACTTGCGGTCGCCGAGCCAGTTGCGAGCCGATGCGATTCAGCTGGGTCATCACCTGCAAAACTTCCGCGTAGCCTGCCGCACTGAGCTGACCCTTTTTCAGGGCGGTGGTCATCACCCCGATCCCCAGCGGTTTGGTCAGGATCAGATCGTCCCCAGGTTGGGCAGTGGCATTGCGGCGAATGTGGTGCGGATGGGCCAAACCTGCTGCTACCAAGCCGAAGATGGGCTCCGGCGAATCGATGGAGTGCCCCCCGGCCAAAGGGATCCCGGCTTCTTGGCAAACCTGGATCCCTCCGGCCATGATCCCTTGGATGGCCTGCATCGGCAGGGTATTGACCGGCATGCCCAAAACTGCCAAAGCCAGAATGGGAGTGCCCCCCATCGCGTAGACATCGGAAAGGGCATTGGTCGCCGCGATCCGACCAAAATCCACCGGCTCATCCACAATCGGCATGAAGAAGTCGGTGGTCAAAATTAGGGCTTGGTGGTCGTTTAGTTGATAGACAGCCGCATCATCGCTGGTTTCAGCTCCCACCAACAAAGCCGGATTTGGGGATAGCAGGGGCACATCCTTAAGAATTTGTTGCAGCAGGGCCGGGGCAATTTTACAGCCGCAGCCACCGCCGTGGGAGTACTGGGTGAGGCGAATGGGAGCATCCATAGATTCAAGAAAAGGGAAAAAACATCAGCTGACTTTACTGTAGCGGCATCTGCAGGCAGTCGAGAAATGGACACGCTGAGTTAAGGTTAAAGGGATCCCACTATCCATAGCGTTGCCATGTCTTTTGTTCCTTTGCATCTCCACAGCGAATACAGCCTCTTGGATGGCGCCAGCCAATTGCCGCGTCTGATCGAGCAGGTGGTGGCTATGGGTTTGCCGGGGCTGGCCCTGACGGATCACGGTGTCATGTATGGGGCGTTAGAGCTGGTGAAACTGTGTAAAAGCAAAGGGATTACTCCAATCATCGGCAATGAAATGTATGTAATCAACGGCGATATCCGCGACAAAAGCCGCAAGTACCCCAAGTATCACCAAGTGGTTCTGGCCAAAAATACCCAGGGCTACAAAAACTTAGTGAAGCTAACCACCATTTCCCATCTACACGGCATTCAAGGCAAAGGGATTTTCTCTCGCCCCTGCATCAACAAAGAGTATTTGGTGCAATACAAAGAAGGGCTGATCGTCACCAGCGGCTGCTTGGCAGGAGAAGTGCCTCAAGCTATTTTGCAGCGGCGGCCAGAAATTGCCCGTGAAGTTGCCGCTTGGTACCAAGAGCAGTTTGGGGATGATTATTACATCGAGATTCAGGATCACGGTTATCAAGAAGATCGCTTTGTCAATGTGCAGTTGGTGCGCATCGCCCGCGAATTGGGGATCCCGATCATCCTCACCAACGATAGCCATTTTATTTCCTGCTGGGATGTAGAGGCCCACGATGCTCTGCTCTGCATTCAAACAGGCAAATCCCTTACTGAAAAAAATCGCCTTCGCTACACCGGAACCGAATACCTGAAAAGCCCAGAAGAGATGCGCCGTCTCTGCCGTGACCATTTGGAACAGGAGGTGATTGACGAGGCCATCGCCAACACCCTGAAGGTGCTGGAAAAGATCGAGGGCTATGACCTATTTGGGGAAATGCGCATGCCCGACTACCCGGTTCCACCGGGCCATTCTGCCGATAGCTATCTCACAGAATTGGCCTGGCAGGGGCTGGCGAAGCGCTGCGGTGTTGCTCAGCCGGATCAGATCCCCCAAAACTACCAGGAGCGCCTGCGCTTTGAGCTGAACATCATCCAACAAAAGGGCTTCTCCAGCTATTTCCTGGTGGTCTGGGACTACGTTCGCTATGCCCGCGAGCAGGGGATCCCGGTGGGGCCGGGGCGAGGCTCGGCAGCAGGATCCCTGGTGGCCTATGCCCTACAAATTACCAACATTGACCCGGTTAAATACGGCCTACTGTTTGAGCGATTTCTCAATCCAGAACGTCAATCGATGCCGGATATCGATACGGATTTTTGCATCGAGCGGCGGGGAGAGCTGATCGACTATGTGACCCGCAAATACGGCCAAGAGCGAGTCGCCCAGATCATCACCTTTAACCGCATGACCTCTAAAGCCATTCTCAAAGATGTCGGTCGAGTCTTAGACATTCCCTACTCAGAAGCCGACAAAATGGCGAAATTGATCCCGGTATCCCGAGGCAAGCCCGCAAAATTGGAAGAGATGATTGGCGAGGATACTCCCGCTCCAGAGTTCAAAGAAAAATACGAGAAAGACCCAACCACCCACCGCTGGATCGAGCTGGCACGTTTGTTGGAGGGCACCAACAAAACCTTCGGGGTTCACGCTGCCGGTGTGGTGATTGCTAAGGATCCCTTAGATGAGATCGTGCCTCTGCAGTACAACAATGAAGGCCAAATTATCACCCAGTACTCGATGGAAGATATCGAGTCTTTGGGCTTGCTGAAGATGGACTTTTTGGGTCTGCGCAACCTGACGATGATTCAGCGGGCAGTGGAACTGATCCGAGAACACAATGGCGTCAATATAGATCTGGATAACCTACCCCTAGACGACAAGAAAACCTACCAGCTTTTGGAAAAGGGAGAGCTGGAAGGGATCTTCCAACTGGAATCTTCTGGCATGAAGCAGGTGGTGCGGGAGCTCAAACCTTCCAACCTGGAAGATATTTCTTCAGTATTGGCCTTGTACCGGCCAGGCCCATTGGATACGGGAATGATCCCCGACTTTATCGATCGCAAGCACGGTCGCAAACCGGTAACCTATGCCCACGAACTCCTCAAGCCCATTCTTCAGGATACCTACGGAGCCATCCTCTACCAGGAACAGATCATGCGCATTGCCCAAGACATGGCCGGATACACCTTAGGCCAAGCCGATCTGCTGCGGCGAGCGATGGGGAAAAAGAAAGTCTCCGAGATGGAGAAACACCGCGAGCAATTTGTGCAGGGGGCAGCCAAGCGGGGTGTAAGCCAAGAAGTTGCCACAGAATTGTTTGATCAAATGGTTGCTTTTGCCGAGTATTGCTTCAATAAATCGCATTCTACTGCCTATGGGTTGATTACTTTTCAAACAGCTTACCTCAAGGCCAATTACCCAACGGAATATATGGCAGCCTTGCTCTCTTCTGTGGGGGGAGATCAGGACAAGGTACAGCGCTACATTACCTATTGCTTGTCAATTGGGATCCAAATTCAGCCGCCGGATATCAACCGTTCTGGAATGGACTTTACTCCCCAGGGATCCAGCATTTTGTTTGGTCTGGGGGCAGTGAAGAATGTAGGGGAGGGGGCCATTCAAAACATTTTGGCTGCCCGTCAAGCTGATGGCCCCTTCACCTCTCTGGCGGATTTTTGCCAGCGGGTGGATCTGCGCATTGTTAACCGTCGTGCCCTGGAGGCCCTGATTTGTGCGGGCGCTTTTGATTGTATTTCTGGAAATCGTAAACAACTAATTGCCGATTTGGATCCCATCCTCAGTTGGGCAGCGCAGCGAGCCAAGTCCAAAGCCATCGGCCAAGCCAGCTTGTTCGATCTACTGGGGAGCAATAGCAGCGCCGGCAATGGATTTGTGGAGGCTCCGTGTGGGCCGGCTACTGAAGATTTTCCACCTCAGGAAAAGTTGAGGCTAGAACGGGAGCTGCTGGGGTTTTATGTCTCGGATCATCCGCTGCGGCGCATTCAGGAGCAAGCGCGGCTGCTGGCCCCTGTAAACCTAGCTGACTTGGGCGGCTGCGCAGCCGATGCCTCTGTGGGCGTTCTCGCCCTGGTGACTGCCATTAAAAATGTCACAACCAAGAAAGGGGATCGCATGGCCATTTTGCAACTGGAAGATCTCACCGGCAGTTGTGAAGCAGTGATCTTCCCCAAAACCTATGAACGTTTGCGCGGTTGCCTGGAGGTGGATCAACGGCTATTGGTTTGGGCCAAAGTGGATCAGCGGGATGAACAGGTGCAACTGATTGTGGAAGATTTACAACCGATTGAATCTGTTAGTTGGGTAACGGTGGAGATCCCTCTCGACTCTGCTGGGACACTGGAGGATCGATACCGTTTACAGACGCTAATCGCTCGCCAACGCTCGGAAATTAAAGAAGAAAATCGCATTCCTGTCGTGGCTGCCATCACCGCCCATCCCCATACCCTTTGGGTGAGAATGGGATCCCAATTTTGGGTTAACAATGCCCAAGCCGCCGTTGAAGCCCTGCGTCAAGCCGGCTACACCGCCCGCAGCGAATCGCTGCTCTCTCCATAGGCATGGCAGAGAAAGCTCCGGCAGCAGCAGGAGAAATTCAACGGAGCTGTTTCTCAAGCCAAGCCCGCAACTGGCTCACCGTCAGCCGAGGGGAAGGACGTGGCAAAGGTCGCTCGGGATCCCCTGCCAGGGTGAGCACGGGAACTTCCAGTTGGTATTGCTCCCACCAACTCGGGTTGGAGGTGATGTCGCGGACTTCCAGATCACGGATTTCGGGGATCTGCCGCAACTTCTCCACCAAGCTCTCGCAGAGGTGGCAGCCGGGTTTGCTGTAGAGAATCAGGGGGGGCCAAGGCACAGCGGATCCCTAGCGGGTGACGGTGCAGGCCAGCCGACGGTGTTGTAGGGAAGGCATCTGCCGCCTGACCAACTGGAAACGCTCTGGGTTAATTTCAGCAATGGCCACCCCCGGTTTTTCGCCACCCGCATCCGCCAAGATAGTCCCCCAGGGGTCCACGATCATGGCATGGCCATGACATTGCCGCCGCTCGTAGTGGGTGCCCACCTGGGCGGGGGCTATCACGTAACAGGTGTTCTCAATGGCCCGGCATTGCAGCAAAACCTGCCAGTGATCCCGACCCGTGTAGGCCGTGAAGGCGGCAGGGATGAGCAAAATCTGGGCTCCGCGATCCACCAGGGATCGGTACAGCTCTGGAAAGCGTACGTCGTAGCAGACCGACAAACCGAGGTTCCCCAGTTGCTCTTGCTCGCAGGTGACCACCTCATCTCCGCTGACCACCGTGTTCGACTCGCGGTAGGTATTGCCGTCGGGCAGATTGACATCGAACAGGTGGATTTTGCGATAGCGGGCCAGCTCTTTGCCGTCAGGGCTGTAGAGGGCAGCGGTATTGTAAACTTTGCCCTGCCCGTCCGGCACAGGATACCCTCCTCCCAAAATAAATACTTGGTAACGCTGGGCCATCTTGGCCAAAAACTCCTCCGCCCGCTCCGCAATCTCAGGAGCAAGGCGGGCTTTCTCGGCTTCCGGCCCCATGAAGGCAAAGTTTTCTGGTAGCGTCACCAGCTCGCATCCCTGGCGCACTGCAAAGTCGATCCACTCTTCCGCCTGCTGCAAGTTGCTGGCCAGATCGGGAATGCTGGTCATTTGAATGGCGGCTGCCAGATAAGAGCGCATAGACGGAAACTCCAAAGGATGCTAAAGGGGATCCGACAGGCTCAGCCGACCAGATGCCACCAGCCGAAGGCAGGCCCTACAAATCGGATCACCACCCAAATGATGGCCAGGAGAATGATGCCTGCCCAAGCGCCACGGGTTGTCCAATTGTAGATGGCGCGAGCTTGCCCTTTGGTGAGGGGAATATCCTTGAGGTTGGGAAACACCAGCTCTTGGTCGGGATCTTGGCTGATGCGGGTTTTACGGCGCTTCGCTTCGCCCATGGGGTGGCCTCCAAGTTCTTCGCTGGGGTGGCGACTTTTATCTTAAGGCCTTCTGCCTTGGTCACAAGACTGGGTTGACATCCATCTGCATCACAATCGCCTACTTGTGCCATCGGGCCACGCCAATCCATCCCTAGCCGGAAATCCACAAAGGGGATCCCTGGTGCTCTTGGGGACGATTGCCATCCTCTTCGGTAATGGCCACAGCCCGCACCCATTCTGTAGATTCAAACACCGGCGGTAGGCGCAGCTCCTGTTGGCGATTTCCTGTTTCATCCACCGGAAAAGCTGCCACGAGAACGGCCCCCGCCCTATCGGTGGTAAAGGGCGCCTCCGGTTCCAGCACCACCCACAGGGCATAGACCCGGCCTTCCGGCAAAGGCGGCAACCCTTGGGCCACCAATCGCCCTTGCAGGCGCTGGGGATCCACCTCAAGCTTGACCGAGCCGGCCAGGTTCTCCGCAGTCGGCTGCAATTCATAGGTCAACACCTCGCCAGGGATCCCTTGCGTCTGGGCTAGCTGCAGCCTGCGCCACAGGTAGAGGTTCCCCAGCCCCAAAGCGACGATCAAGCCTGCGGCCACCGCCCCCAAGCCCCGTTGCCAGAGACGGGATCCCTTGGCAATCCAGGCGGGGGTGCGCATCGGTTGGGCTGCCTGCTCCGCATGTGCCTGCAACAGAGAAGCCCGCAGGGCGGGGGGAGGTTGCTTTTCCTCCACGCCGTAGGCTGTCTCCAACGCCCGTTGCAACGCTTGCAGTTCTCGGTGCAGCTCCGGGCGCAGCTTGAGCAAGGCTTCCAGCCGGTCGGCCTCTTCCGGGGAGAGATCCCCCAGCACATAGCCTGCCAGCCACAGTTGCAGTTCTTCGGGAGACACAGATTCGGCTTTCATGAGGGGCCTCCCAACAACTCGCGCAGCCGCAGCAAACCCCGCCGGGCTCTGGCTTTGACCGTTCCCAAAGGCAGATCCAGTTGCTTGGCAATTTCCGTTTGGCTCATGCCTTCGTAATAGGCCATCTTTAAGACTTGCCGCTGACTTTCGGACAACTCGGCCAAAGCCGTTTGCACCTCAACCACCTGCTCTGCTTGAGCCAACTGCTCCAAGGTGGGATCCGCAGCAGGACTACCCTGCAATTCCACTCTGCCCTGTTCCAGGGAGCGCTGTCGATTCCGCCAAGAGCGCAGCCGATCCAAACAGCGAGAGCGAGCCAAGATGCTCAGGTAGGTGCGCAGGGATCCCCGTCTGGGATCAAAGGAGGAACGAGCCAAGTTCAAAAAAATATCCTGGGTGAGATCTTCGGCTTCGGCAGTACTGCCCAGCATTTTGCAGGCAATTCCGTACACCAAGCCGGCATGTCGGTCGTAGAGAATGGCCAGAGCTTGTGACCGGCCTGCTTTTAGGGCTGCAAACACCTCTGCATCGGTTTTTTCCTGCAGGGATTCCTCAGCTTTGTCACCCTCGATCTTCATGAGTGGGAAGAGGAAACGGGATGGAAAAGAGAAAGAAACTGCAGAGGCACAAGCATCGCCCAGAGTAATCCAAGCAGGGCAGCGGCTCTCATAATTTATCGTCTGCATAGGCGGAGGTCAACCCCGAGCTAAGGGGAGATAGAAGGCCCAATCCTGAGCTGGGATCGGGCCGGGTCAAGGATCAACAGCAGCAACGATCTCAAAACGATTCCAACAATTGGTTCCAAATCAATGAATCCAAAACATTGATTAATGTTGATTAACCTTGATTTAATTTAATTTAGATAGGCAAATGGGAATCGGCTTTCCTAGAGGGCGGCCAAGCCAAAGAACGGCCCACCCGGCAGGGTGCCCAGGGATGTGGCCCGACCGGTGTTTAGGTCAATTCGATACAAGGTGGAGCCGCCGATGGCAAAGCCGGTATCCACTCCATCAGCAGTACGGATGTCAAACCCACCCATAGGGCCGAAGTTCACCCCCAGAGGGCCAATGGGCACCTGAACCCCATCGTTGGGGGGTTAACAGCAGCTGCTGTTTTTATCA
>NZ_JANSHV010000221.1:0-4139 GCF_047461775.1 Synechococcus sp. R6-5 | reverse complement strand
GGTGGTGCTGTTTCTGGGGGGGGATCAGTTTTTTGCCGTCTGGATTGCTCGCCGCTTGCGCTATCGGCTGGTGGTCTATGCTGAGCATCAACCCCGTTGGCGGCCTTGGGTACATGCTTTCGCCGTGCGAACCGAGGCAATCAAACGCCGCTACGATGGCGGACGGCTGCTGGGCCACCCTTGGGCCCACAAAATGCACGTTGTCGGGGATTTGATGGCGGATGGCGTAGCCAGCGCTGTCTATTTGCCGGGGGTGCCCCTTTCCGGCTGGCTTGGCAGCAGATCTCCTGCCGCTGCCTCCAAACCCACGGCAGGCTTTTCTTCCCCAACCCAAGCCTTTGGCCTGCTCCAAGATGCATCTCCCAGCTCCATCGGCGAGGGGGAGCCTGTAAGAACTGCGCCAGAGAGAGTGGGGAACCGCTTCACCGATGAAGAATTGCTACCGCGCGGCTGGCAGCGTCTGAGCGATGAGAACCGCACCCACTATCAGGTGGGGCTGCTCCCAGGCTCCAAGCCAGCCAAGCTCTCCTTGGGGGTGCCATTGGTGTTGGCTGTGGCCGATGAGCTGCGACAGATGCTGCCGAATGTCCGCTTTGTGATCCCGGTGGCCCCAGGACAAACCCCCCAGTCGTTGGCAGCCTATGCCCATCCCAAGCTCAATCCCGATATGGCTTTGATCTATGGCACCTCAGCCATTCTGGAGCAGACCAATCTGGGATCCCAGTTTGTTACCCCCTTTGGCAGCACGGTGCAATTGTGGACAAGCTTCCCTGCCTATTCTGTGCTGGCCAACTGTGATCTCTGTCTGACCACCATTGGCGCCAACACCGCCGAGCTGGCCTATTTGGGGGTGCCGATGGTTGTGGTGATCCCTACCAACAAGCTGGAGGCAATGCGCGCCTGGGATGGGATTCTTGGCCTGTTGACCCGCCTTCCAGGCTTGGGCACTTGGCTGGCCCGCGTCTTCAATAGGATTGCTCTGCGTTGGCTGGGCCACTTGGCTTGGCCGAACATCTGGGCGGGGCGAGAGGTGGTGCCAGAGTTGCGGGGCCATTTGCGCCCGGTGGCCGTGGCCGAGCAAATGCGAGTTCTGCTGGAAGATCCCCAGCGCCGTCAGCAAATGCAGACAGAACTGCAGCGGCTGGGGGGAAGGCCGGGAGCCGCGCAAGCCATTGGAGAACTGGTGGCTCAGCAGTTGAGTAAAGGCTAGGGCAGAAGGCAATTTGCTTGAGCTCGACCCAGTGGAGAGTTGCGCGAGGAGCTCCCTTGGCGCGATTGGAGATCTCTCCTTGCTGCCGGCAAAAAGTGCTAAAAGGGGAGTGGAGGTTCCTAAACGGAGACCATTCATGCTGACGGAGGCCGAGCAGTCGGCGGTGGAAAGCCCCAAAACGGGGGAGGGCAATTCTCTCCCTGCTGGCAAGCCGGAGCCAAAACTGGGGTTCTGGCAGCAATTTTGGGAGGATGTTGATTGTGTCTTCGATCGGGATCCGGCAGCACGCAATCGCTGGGAGGTCATCTTCACTTATCCCGGTGTGCATGCTCTGTTTTTGCACCGCATCGCCCACTGGCTGTGGAAACGGCGCTGGTTTTTCCTAGCGCGGCTGCTCAGCTTCTTGGCTCGTTCTTTCACATTGATTGAAATCCACCCGGCAGCCAAGATTGGGCGGCGCTTTTTCATTGACCACGGCTGTGGGGTGGTGATCGGTGAGACGGCAGAAATTGGCGATGATGTTACCCTCTACCACGGGGTCACCTTGGGGGGTACCTCTTGGAACAAGGGCAAACGTCATCCCACCCTGGAAAATGGGGTGATTGTCGGCACGGGGGCAAAGATTCTGGGGCCGGTTCGCATTGGGGAAAAAGCTCGTATCGGAGCCAACGCGGTCGTGATTCAGGATGTAGCTCCCGGCATGACGGTGGTTGGGATCCCAGGCCGTGCGGTCATCCCGCCCCATCAGCGCCGCATCCCCGCCCATGGCATTGACCTAGATCACCATCTCATGCCTGACCCGGTGGGGCGTGCAATCGAGCAGTTGCTGCACCGTATTCAAGATCTGGAGGCCCAGGTGGCCCGCCTTAACCGGGAACGGGAACAGGCTCGGCAGGATCAGGTTAGAGGCGAAGCAGACTATTCCTGAGAGGACTCCGTCCGAGCAGCGCGAACGGGCTCTGTTCACTTTTGAACACCATTGTGCTCCGCACCGCTGATGCGAACGATATGAACCAGGTGGCTGGACAAGAGGGTCCAGCTTTCGGGGTATGCTGTGAGAGCGCTGGGCTGGGTATCCCGGCCAGCTTTTTCCTCTGGGCCCTTCTCTACTGGATAACGCCTCCAATGCCCCTTGCTACTGCGCAACGCTGTCGCGAACAGGATTCTGTACCGTTGGCTTTGTTGAGTGTATCCGACAAAACCGGACTGATCCCGCTGGCCCAGTCCCTCGTGCAAGAGCATGGCTTTCAACTGCTCAGCAGTGGGGGAACCGCCAAGGCGCTCTCAGAAGCTGGGATCCCGGTCACCCCTGTCTCTGCCCACACTGGCGCGCCGGAAATCTTGGGGGGAAGGGTGAAGACGCTGCACCCCCGCATCCACGGCGGCATTTTGGCCCGCCTGGAATGCAGCGAAGACCGGGCAGACCTAGAGGCGCTGGGGATCCCTCCCATCCAACTGGTGGTGGTCAACTTCTACCCTTTTGAACAGACAGTGGCCCAGGCAGGAGTGTCTCTGGAGGAAGCTTTTGAGCAGATCGATATCGGCGGGCCCACTTTGGCGCGGGCGGCAGCCAAAAATTATCCCTACGTTACGGTGCTGACGGATCCCAGCCAGTACCCCCAGTATTTGCAACTGCTCTCCGGGGCCTATGGGGAAACAGAGCGGCTGGCGTTTCGCTTCCAGTGTGCTCGTCGGGCCTTTGAGCAGGTGCTGGCCTACGACCGCGCCATCCTCACCTACCTGGCTCGCCTGGAGCTAGCAGGTCCCTCCCAGTCCTCCGCAGCTGCCGCTGAAGACAGGTTTCAACTGCAAGGGATCCTGTGGCAACGCCTGCGCTACGGGGAAAATCCCCATCAAGCTGCCACTTGGTATGTGACGGATCCGGCTGCCCCCGGCTGGCACCGGGCTAAGCAGTTGCAGGGGAAGGAGCTGAGCTACAACAACCTGCTGGATCTGGAGGCGGCCCGTGCCCTGGCGGCAGAGTTAACCTTGTTACTCCGCAATGCTGATGCGACGCGGCCCACTGACGGGAAGGGCTCTGTGTCTTCTGGCTCTGCTCGGAGGGAGTTCTTGCAACCTGAACAAGCGGTGGCGGTGGTGGTTAAGCACAACAACCCCTGCGGGGTGGCCATTCGCCCATCGCCGGCTGCCGCCCTCGAGGCTGCCCTGGCTGCTGATCCAGTTTCGGCCTTTGGGGGCATCGTCGCCCTCAACCAACCCTTGGACGCAGAGACCGCCCGACGGCTGGTGGAGCCTTTTTTGGAGTGTGTGGTGGCTCCCGATTGCACTCCAGAAGCGGCTGAGCTACTGTCAGTCAAAAAGAACTTGCGGGTCTTGATCTTGCCGGACTTGTGTGTGGGGCCTGCCCAAACAATCCGCACCCTGGCCGGGGGCTTTCTGGTGCAAGACGCCGATTCACCTGTTGCTCTGCAACGCTGTCGCGACCAGGAACCGACGCAAACCGACAGCCCCCCTTCTTGGCAAGTGGTCACCCAACGCCAGCCCACACCGGAGGAGTGGGCGGATCTGGAATTTGCCTGGATAGTCTGCAAACATGTGAAATCCAACGCCATTGTCGTCGCCAAGCAGAGGCAGACGCTCGGCGTCGGAGCCGGACAAATGAATCGGGTGGGAGCAGCGGAGATCGCTCTCCAGCAGGCGGGATCCCAAGCAGCAGGAGCTGTTTTGGCCAGCGATGGCTTCTTCCCCTTTGCCGACAGCGTGGAGATGGCTGCCCAAGCAGGGATCCGCGCCATCATCCAGCCGGGGGGGAGCATCCGCGATGCCGATTCCATTGCTGCTGCCAACGCTGCCGGTATTGCCATGGTTTGCACCGGCATACGTCACTTTCTGCACTGAGCCCGCCTTTCTGCTCAAGAGAGAAATCTTCCCAAGAGAGACAAAGAGCATGACTCTAGTCAATAATAAG
>NZ_JANSHV010000220.1:0-16764 GCF_047461775.1 Synechococcus sp. R6-5 | reverse complement strand
GTGAGTGGATAGTGACTAGCCACTAGTCCCTAACAGAGGGTGGGGCTTCCCGGCGGTCTAGCTAACTGCGACCAGGGCTTGATTAGCGCTCCTCCGCCAACCGCACCTGTACCGACTGGCCGTGGGCGGGCAACCCTTCCGCTTGTGTGAGAGCCTGAATGGCGCTGGCCACCTCCCGCAAAGCCGCTGAGCTGTATTGAATCAGACTGGAATGCTTTAGGAAAGTTTCCACCCCCAAAGCCGAGGCATAGCGGGCCGCACCGGCGGTGGGCAAGGTATGGTTGGGGCCAGCCAGGTAATCTCCTACCGCCTCCGGAGTATGGTGGCCCAAGAAAATGGCCCCCGCATGGCGAATGGGATCCAACAAAGCCCAGGGATCGGCCACCTGCAATTCCAAATGTTCTGGCGCAAACAGGTTGGACAAAGCCACTGCCGCCGTCAGATCCGGCACCACCGCAATCAGACCGTAGTTCACCACCGACTTTTCCACCATCAGACGGTTGGGATGGGCCTCCATCTGGGTGGCCACCGCCTGCTGCACCTGCTGGGCCAGCTGGAGATCGGTGGTCAGAAGGATGGCCGCCGCCAAGGGATCGTGCTCGGCTTGGGCCAGCAAATCGGCAGCCACATAAAGGGGGTTGGCGCTCTCGTCGGCGATGATCAACACCTCCGATGGCCCGGCCAGCGAGTCGATCCCCACCGTGCCGTACACCAGCTTTTTGGCCAAAGTTACGTAGATGTTGCCGGGGCCGGTGATCACGTCCACCTTGGGGATGGTCTCGGTGCCGTAGGCCAAAGCCCCTATTGCCTGAGCCCCTCCAACGCGATAGATGGTGTGGATGCCTACTTCTTGGGCGGCCACCAAAATGGCCGGGCTAATCCCCTTGCCCCCCGAGCCGTCGGATCCCGGTGGCGTCACCATCACAATCTCGGGCACCCCTGCCACCTGGGCCGGGATGGCGTTCATCAACACCGTGCTGGGGTAGGCGGCTCGCCCTCCCGGAATGTAGAGGCCGGCGCGATCCACAGGGCGGTATTGCTTGCCCAAGACGATCTCAGGGCCGGGAAAGCTTACCCAACTGCTGGGCACCCGCTGCCGGTGAAAAGCTTCAATGCGCTGCTTGGCCAGCCGTAGGGCTGAAAGCAACTGCGGAGATACCGCCTGGTAAGCTGCCTCTAGCTCGGCCCCAGACACCTTCAGCTCGGCAACGCTCAGCTCCACCTGGTCGAACTCAGCCGTATAGGTCAGCAGGGCCCGATCCCCCTGACGGCGTACCGCTTGCAGGATCTCCCGCACAGTTGCTTCGCGGTGCAGGTTCTGGTCAGCCTGAGTGCGCTCCGAGATCCGTCTGAGCTCGGCTTCAGCCTCGGCTAGCTGGGTGACGATTCTCAGCATAGCGACTCCTTCGCGTAGAGTGCCGCAACCCCATAGTAACGAGGGATCCGGCGGCATCGTGGTAGCAAAGCGGATCTTTCGCTGGGTCGGCTTGCGGCGACAAGAAGGGACATCCCCAGGCAGGGATCTTGTCTGCACCTGGTGCGATCCGGGTTGATCATGGTCATAGCTTAGCCTGGATTTTCCTCGACCAAGAGCCGGGTAGAGTTCGCCGATAGCCCTACTCAGGAAAAAGACTGGCCCCTTTTCATAGGCGCAGTTCTGACGATTTGATCAAGTTGCGAAAATCGTGGATTACCTCTTCACAGCGACGGAAAAAAGCCAGCACCCAATCCCGTAGCACCCTTTGCTGAGATTCGTCCAGTTCCTTGAGGGATCCCCGGTAGTGGATCTGGCCGCTGCGCTCGATCTCGAACTGGTTCAGCCATTCTGCTTTGGATCCCTGGCGTTCCACCACTTCCTGCCGTGCTGCTTTCCAATAGTTGACGATCACCGCCTTGCCCAAATAGCCGGTTGTAATCTGGCAGAGACGGTTCAGAGATTGCACGAAGACATCCATCTCCATGCGCGGGCCCGCCGTAGGAGCGGAACTGGGCTGGGTAGCGTTCCGGCCTGCCTCCGCCTGGCTGGTAAATAGACGAAAGGTGGCCAAGCCCTTTGGCGTATCCTGCTGCAGCTCGGCTCGCAGGCGGTTCACGGCCAAGGTGTAAACCGGCATCACCAGCTCGTCATTCACCGCCACCAGCAGCGCCCATTCCGGCCCGAGGGGGTAAACGAAAACCCGCTGCTCGGCAAACTGAAAGTCAAAATAGTCAAGTCCTGGGGGCATGGTCTCCAAAACTTGAAACAGCCCTTCGGTAAGGGCTTGCTGCTGTCGGCTATCCAAATCCTGAAAAGAGCGGTAGAAGAAAGGGCGACCTGCCCGACTCAAGAGCGCCACCCCCATCACCCCACGGATGGACAAAAAACTGTCGAGCGTTTCCTTCTCCATGCCCACTCAACTTGGATAACACTCTTACTCTTATCCTGACTTAGATTGCCCGAGGGTGGGCGAGCACAACCAACCGAGAGCTGGATGCTCGATGTTTGGGATTGATGTTTGGGATTTAGGAAATGCACCGGGACAAAAACGCCTCGATCCGTCCCACCGCCTCCTCCAGACGGGATCCCTCGACCACCAAAGCAAAGCGGACATAGCCTTCCCCACTGGGGCCAAAGCCAGAACCCGGAGACAGGGCAACCCCTGTGGCTCTCACCAAGTCCAAACAAAACTGGGCAGAAGAGCCGCGATAAAACTCCGGCAAAGGCGCCCACAGATACATGGTGGCCTCCGGCAAAGGCACAGGCCAACCCATGCGGTGTAGAGCCGCCACAGCTATATCCCGTCGCTCGCGGTACACCTGCCGCCAGCGCTCCAAAAAACTATCGGGAACTGCCAAAGCCGCTGCTGCCCCCCGCAGAATGCCCTGGTACTGATGGAAGTCGATGGTGGATTTCACCCATCGCAGGGCTCGGATCAGCTCTCGGCTGCCAATGGCGTAGGCCACCCGGAATCCCCCCATGTGATAGGACTTGGAGAGAGAAAAAAACTCGATGGTGCGGGTTTTATCGGGATCCGCCTGCAGCGCGGAAGGGGCTACCTGGCCGTCGAAACGCCAGTCCACATAGGGAAAATCGTGGGCCAGAACGATGTCGTGCTGTTGACAGAATTGTAGGGTTTCCTGCCAAAACTCCGGGGTGACGGTGGCAGTGGTGGGGTTGTGGGGGTAGTTCAGCACCAGCAGCCGCGCCTGCCGGTAGATTGCCTCCGGGATCCGATCCCACTGGGGCAAGAAGCGGTTTTCCGCCCGCAGGGGCAGGTAGTAGGGGATCCCGCCCGCCAGATGGATCCCGCCCACGTGAGAGGGATAGGCCGGATCCGCAACCAAAGCAACATCGCCGGGGTTGAGCAGGGCCAGGGGCAAGAGGGCCGTTCCCTGCTGGGATCCGATCAACGGCAGCACCTCTGTTTCCGGATCGATCTCCAGGCCGAACTTGCCCCTGTACCACTTGGCGCAGGCAGACCGAAAGTCCGCCGTGTCGTGAAACAGCGTGTAGCCATAGGTAGAGGGATCCGACAGAGCCGATTGGATGGCCGCCAAGGAGTCTGAAGGTGGGGGCAGATCGGAGGATCCCAGAGACAGATCGATCACATCCAGGCCAGAGCGACGAGCCTCTCGCTTGGCTCGATCCATTTGGTCAAACACATTGCCGCCGAGGGGCTGAAGTCGCTGGGCGAGGGGAATCGACATGCAACAACTCTTGCAAAGCAGGGGGGTCTATCCTAGCTTGAGGATCCCCTCAGGGATTGTCGCCAGAAGTGGGGGAAGAGGGTGAGGTTGGGCGCGTGCTGGCTGCCGGCCCCCGGTCGAAAATCTCGATGTGCCACTGCCCTTGGCCGTTGCTCTCGAAGGCGATAAACCGGCCATCGCCGCTGATGGTGGGGTTGCGCACATCTCCCGGCACCCGGCTGCTGATGTTTTCTATCCTGCGGGTTTCGCGGTCGTAGAGAAAAATCTCAGACTTGCCCAGAGCATTGGAGACATAGACGATGTAGCGGCCATCGGCGCTGATGTCGGGCGAGGTGGCCGCCACGTCGCTGGAGTTGAGGCCGGGCAGATCCACCAAGCGACGTTCCACCGTGTCGTAGAGAAAAATATCCTGGCTGCCGCTGCGGGCCGAGGAAAACACCAGGTAGCGGCCATCTCCGTTGAAAGCAGGCTCCCCATCGGGGAAGATGCTGTTGAGGCCACTGTTGGTCAGGCTGGGACGCGGGGTGCGAAAACCTGCGGGGCTGCAGCCCAACAGCACCAGGCTCAATCCGGCCAGGCCCAGCTTTCTCGCCCACCGGGCCGCGCCAAACAGGATCCGGCCATTGGTCAGCATGGCATCGCCTCTCCAACCCACTCTTCCCATCATACCCGGTTGACAAACTCGGCTCCGGCTAGGGCTCCACCTTGACACCCTTCCAGAAGGCCACATAGCCGCGGATGTTGGCCGCAGCGGGTTTGGGATCCGGGTAGTACCAGGCGGCATCTTTGTTCTCCTGGCCGTTGACCACGAGGGTATAGTAGCTGGCCTCCCCCTTCCAAGGACAGATGGTGTGGGTAGAGCTGGGCTGGAAGTATTCCCGGCGCAGAGATTCCGGCGGAAAATAGATGTTGCCTTCTACGGTTTCGTAGCGGTCTGTCTCCGCCACCACTACCCCATTCCAGATAGCCCTGGGCATGGAAAACCTCCTCTTGCCAAGTTTTGGATATCGGATTTTTGAGTTGCGGATCCCGGCGGCTGAGGCCGCCTTGCTTTGAGCTTAACTCTTCCCTTCCTCTTATGATCGTCTTGTATTGTCCCTTGTATTGTCCGATGAGAAGCTCTCTGTCCGGTGGGGAAGCCTGCCGATCCCGAGAGCAAAGTGGAGTCTTTTAAGGGCTGCTTCCTACCGCTATTGAGCGCTACGGCTATGGCTCGCCGCAACACCCTACAAGATGACCTCAACTACCAACAAGCCAAGCGCAGCCTGCGCCAGTGGGTGGCCCAACTGGATCTGCGCCCCCAAGAGGTCGCGGGCTTAGAAGGGGAGTTGGAGAGCTTGCAAGCGCTCTTGGACAAGCTGGAAACCGAGGTCATCCACATCGCCGCCTTTGGTCTGGTGGGGCGAGGCAAGTCTTCCCTGCTCAATGCCCTGCTGGGCGAGCCAGTCTTTGAGACGGGGCCCACCCATGGCATCACCCGTACCCAGCAAGCGGCAACTTGGAACATCAGCTGGGAAACCCGCCCCCAGTCCTCCTTCTCTGGCACATCCCTGCAGGGATCCCGCCTCCCCCCTTCCTCGGTGCAGTCGGTACAGGTCGCCCATTGGCAGGGATCCCGTCTGGAGCTGATCGACACCCCCGGCCTCGATGAAGTGGATGGCGAAGAGCGGGCGCGGCTGGCCCGAGAAGTGGCGCAGCGGGCGGATTTGATCCTGTTTGTCGTCTGCGGGGATCTGACGCGGGTGGAGTTTGAGGCCCTGGCCACCCTGCGGGAGGCGGGCAAGCCCATGCTGCTGGTGTTCAACAAGATCGACCAGTACCCAGAGGCAGATCGCCAGGCCATTTACGACAAGATCCGCAACGAACGGGTGCGGCAGCTCCTTTCTCCCAACGAGATCGTCATGGTGGCGGCCTCCCCTCGCGTGCCCCGCCTGGTACAAAGGCCGGATGGGAGCTTTGCTGCCCAGATGGAAGTGGGATCCCCGCAGGTGGATGAGCTGCGCCTGAAAATCCTGGAAGTCCTGCATCGGGAGGGGCGTTCGCTGCTGGCCTTGAATGCCCTCCTGTTTGCCGATCGGGTTAACCAGCAGGTAATTGAGCGCAAGCTGCAAACCCGTGCCCAGCAAGCCCAAGACCTCATCGCCTCAGCCGCCCGCACCAAAGCGCTGGCGGTTGCCCTCAACCCCATCACCCTGCTCGATACCTTGGGAGGGCTGGCCATCGATGTCACCCTGATCCTGCGCCTGGCCCGCCTGTACGGCTGGCCCATGAGCACTGCAGGAGCCACACAACTGCTGCAGAAGATCATCCTCAGCATGCTCAGCCTGGGCGCCGGCGAGTGGGTGGCGCTGTTGGGCCTGGGATCCCTGAAAACCTTGCTGGGGGGATTCTCTCTGGGAGCCTACGGTTCCGTGGCCCTGACGCAGGCGGTGTTGGCCGGGTTTTCCTGCTATGCCATCGGCGAGTCCGCCCGCCGCTACCTGGCCCAGGGAGCCAGTTGGGGGCCAGAGGGCCCCAAAGCCGCCATAGCCCAGATTTTGGCCGATTTGGACGAAGCCTCGATCACCGCCCGCCTGCGGGAGGAAATCCGCCACAAAATCGGATTTGCTTTCCCCTGAACCTCTACAATCGCCTCTACAATCAGAGAGCCGAGCCGCATCGTTCGCATGACCTACTGCCTTGGCATCATCACCCGCTTTGGCTTGGTGATGGCGGCAGATTCCCGCACCAACGCCGGGGTGGACTACGTCTCCACCTACCAAAAGCTGTTCGATTTTTCCGTGCCCGAAGAGCGGGTGATCTTGATCTGCACCTCCGGCAACCTGTCCATCACCCAGGGCGTTTTGACCGAAGTGCAGCGGGATCTGCGCCAACCGGAAAGTTCCAATCTCCACACCTTCCCCCATCTCTACGACGTGGCCCGCTACCTGGGATCCAAAATTCGTTACATCCAGGAGCAAGACCGACCCTGGCTGGAAAAGGACGGTATCGACGCCCAGTGCAGCCTGTTGTTGGGGGGACAGATCCGAGGCGAGGAGCCGGCCCTCTTTTTGATCTACAGCCAGGGCAACTGCATCCAGGCCACCCCGGAAACCCCTTTTTTGCAGGTGGGGGAAACCAAATACGGCAAGCCAATCTTGGATCGCACCCTCTCCTACGAAACCTCGCTAGCAGATGCGGCCAAATGCGCTCTCCTCTCCATTGACTCCACCATGAAATCCAACATCTCCGTCGGCCCCCCCATCGATTTGGTGATGGTGCAAGCGGATCAGTTCAAGGTCACCCACCGTCTGCGCCTGCGCACCGGGGATCCCTACCTGGCCAAGATGCGCAAACTGTGGGAAAGCGCCCTCAAACAAGCCTTCGACCAAATGCCCCCCATCGAGTGGGACTACTCGGATCCAGTCGATCAAGAAGAGCCGCTCGACTGAGGAGAGCAGATTGGTAGGATAGGGGTTGCTCTATCTCTGCCCAACCCTTGCCATGTCAGCCCACACCTTTCAAGACTTGATCTTTCGCCTGCAACAGTTTTGGGGGGAGCAGGGCTGCTTGATCCTGCAACCCTACGACCTGGAAAAAGGCGCCGGCACCATGAGCCCCCACACGTTTTTGCGCGCCTTGGGGCCGGATCCCTGGCGAGTGGCCTATGTCGAACCCTGTCGCCGCCCCACCGATGGACGCTACGGTCAAAACCCCAATCGCCTACAGCACTATTTCCAATACCAAGTGTTGATCAAGCCCTCCCCCGATGACATTCAAGATGTGTACCTAAATAGCCTGCAAGCTTTGGGCGTGAACCCGGCAGAACACGATGTTCGCTTTGTGGAAGATGACTGGGAATCTCCCACCTTGGGGGCTTGGGGCGTGGGCTGGGAAGTGTGGCTGGACGGCATGGAAGTAACCCAGTTCACCTACTTTCAGCAGGTGGGCGGACAAGATTGTCGCCCGGTTTCTGTAGAAATTACCTATGGGCTAGAGCGCCTGGCCATGTATCTGCAGGGGGTGGATTCGGTTTTCGATCTCTGCTGGAATGAGCATCCTTCTCTGGGACGGATTACCTATGGACAAATCTATTTCCAAAATGAGGTCGAGCAATCTTATTACAACTTCGAGTATTCCGATCCGGAGATGCTACTGGAATTGTTCCGGCTCTACGAAGCCGAGGCCAAGCGTTTGATCGAAACCACCCAACAGAAACTGCAGAAACAGGTGTTGCCGGATCGGTTGGCCGTGTCTCTGCTCCTGCCCGCCTACGACTATGTGCTCAAGTGCTCCCACACCTTTAACCTGCTCGACGCTCGTGGTGTCATTGCTGTAGCCGAGCGCACCCTCTACATTGGGCGCATCCGTAACCTGGCTCGACAATTGGCGGAGCTGTACGTTAGCCAAGCCGATCGACCGGGATCCAGCTATGCCCTGCGGCAACCGGAACCCGCTTTGGTTTACAGGGGTGCCTCTCCCCAGAGTTAATTCTTGAGAAAGGGATCCCACCTTTGGCTATGATGAGAGATTGGTGTCAGCAAGGTGCTGGCTGCCCAAATGGCTCTTGTGGAAAGTCAGTGACCTCGTTTTCATCCTCTTTTTCTGACCAGTTCACCTTACTTTTTTCGGAAAAGCTTTATGTTTTACCATCATCCCGTCACTCGGGTTTCCATCTTTATTGATGGCAATAATATGTTTTATGCTCAACAGAAAAATGGCTGGTTTTTTGACCCACGCCGGGTGCTGGATTATTTTGTTAGATCACAGCCGAATGTTGAATTGGTCAACGCCTTTTGGTACACCGGCATCAAGGATCCCCATGATCAGAGGGCCTTTCGAGACGCTCTGATCAGCATGGGCTTCACTGTGCGCACCAAGATCCTCAAAGAATATCGAGATGAAGACTCCGGTCGGTACTCCCAAAAAGCAAATCTGGACATCGAAATTGTAATCGATATGTTCAACACCGTTGGCCAGTACGATAGGATCATTCTATTTAGCGGCGATGGAGATTTTGAGCGGGCCGTCGAGCTGTTGCGTTCCAAAAACACGCTGATTACAGTTGTCTCCACCGAAGGGATGATCGCCCGCGAGCTGCGCAACGCCACCGACCGCTACATCGACCTCAATGACATTCGCCCCTACATTGAGAAGTTAGACAAGTAGTGCTTTGGGCAGGGTTCTGGACTGCTTCCTCTGCCGTCGGGTCAGACCCATAGCCTCCTGGCGAGCTGGCGACAACACCGCCTAAGTTCGTTCTGGCTTTTTCCATCTTCACGGATCCCATCCCTGCCACACAAGCGGCACGTCTGTTGTACCGGCTCTAGTCAGCGCTGCCGGAAAGGAGCTGTCCCGGCCAATTCCAGTAGGGTGCTCTGGTGTCCGGCAGAAGGGCTGTGTCTTCTCCCCTTGGCAGCCAACTTCTGGGCAACCTCAGTTCAGGCAGGGGAGCAGAGAGGCTAGCATTGTAAAAAATCTTTGCCCTGATCAGGTTTTTATGACCGGCGTTCCTGTCTCCCGCATTCGCAACTTTTCCATCATCGCCCACATCGACCACGGCAAGTCCACCCTCGCCGATCGCCTCCTGCAGGAAACGGGCACCGTTTCAGCCCGCGAGATGAGGCCACAACTGCTGGACAGCATGGAACTGGAGCGGGAACGGGGCATTACCATCAAGCTGCAAGCGGCCCGCATGAACTACCGTGCCCAAGACGGCCAAGACTACGTTTTGAACCTGATCGACACGCCGGGGCATGTGGACTTCACCTACGAAGTCTCCCGCTCCCTGGCCGCCTGTGAAGGGGCGCTGCTGGTGGTGGATGCCTCTCAAGGCGTGGAAGCCCAAACCTTGGCCAATGTGTACCTGGCCCTGGAGAACAACCTGGAAATTATTCCGGTGATCAACAAAATCGACCTGCCGGGCGCCGAGCCGGAGCGGGTGATTGCCGAGATTGAGCAGGTAATCGGCCTCGACTGCAGCGGGGCAATCCTCGCCTCTGCCAAGGTGGGTATTGGCATTCAAGAGATTCTGGAGGCCATTGTGCAGCGGGTGCCCCCCCCACGGGATACAGTGGCGGATCCCTTGCGGGCCTTGATTTTCGATAGCTACTACGACGCCTATCGCGGCGTGATCGTCTATGTGCGCATCATGGACGGGGAGGTGAAAACGGGGGACAAGATTTGCTTTATGGCCTCTGGCCGAGAATACGAGATTACCGAGCTGGGGGTGATGCGTCCCAACCAAGAGCCGGTGGATGCCCTACATGCGGGCGAGGTGGGCTACATGGCCGCCGCCATCAAGAGCGTGGAACACGCCCGTGTTGGGGATACCATCACACTGGTGAATCGCAAAGCTCCTGAGCCCCTGCCCGGCTACAAAGAAGCCAAGCCGATGGTGTTTTGTGGCCTGTTCCCCAGCAGCTCCGATCAGTACGCCGAACTCAAAGAGGCTCTGGAAAAGCTCAAGCTCAACGATGCTGCCCTGTACTTTGAGCCAGAAATTTCCAGCGCCATGGGCTTCGGCTTCCGCTGTGGTTTTCTGGGCCTGCTGCACATGGAGGTGGTTCAGGAACGCCTAGAGCGGGAGTACAATCTCGATCTGGTGATCACAGCTCCGACGGTGGTGTACCAAGTTACCCTCAACAACGGCTCTGTGATTCGGGTGGACAATCCCAGCAAGCTGCCTCCCCCCAACGAGCGCACCAGCATTGAGGAGCCGATTGTCAGGGTAGAGGTGATTCTTCCTGAGGAATTTGTCGGTACCGTGATGGAGCTGTGTGAGACCAAACGCGGCACTTTTAAAGACATGAAATATCTGGCGCAGGGTCGGACTACGCTGGTGTACGAGCTGCCTCTGGCGGAAGTGGTCACCGACTTTTTCGACCAATTGAAATCACGCACCCGCGGTTATGCCAGCATGGACTACCAAATGATTGGCTATCGCGCCGATGATTTGGTGCGTTTGGACATTTTGATCAACGGCGATGTGGTGGATTCTCTATCCACAATTGTGCATCGGGACAAAGCTTTTTATGTAGGCCGTTCCCTAGTTGCCAAGTTACGAGAGCTGATCCCACGCCATCAATTTGAAGTGCCCATTCAGGCAGCAATTGGCTCTAAAGTGATTGCTCGTGAAACCATACCAGCCCTGCGCAAAAACGTCTTGGCCAAATGCTACGGAGGAGATGTGACCCGCAAACGCAAGCTTTTGGAAAAACAAAAAGAGGGGAAAAAACGCATGAAGGCGGTGGGAACAGTGGATGTGCCCCAAGAAGCGTTTATGGCCGTGCTGAAGCTGCAGAATGACTAGGGCGATGGGCACTCAACTGGGGCGGGAAGAGGTGTTGGCCTGGCTACAGGAGCGGGTGTCTCCTCCTCGCCTCCGCCATATCTTGGGGGTAGAGGGGATGGCCCGACAGCTGGCGGCCCACTACGGGCTGGATGAGCAGAAAGCTGCTTGGGCAGGGCTGATGCACGACTTGGCCAAGGCTTTCCCGCCGGAGCAACTGTTGCAAAGGGTGGCTCAGGAACGGGAGCTGGATGAAATTGAGCGGGCCGAACCTCACATCCTGCACGCTGAGGTGGGATCCCTGGTGGCGCGGGAGCAGTTTCAGGTACAGGACCCGGAGATTTTGGCGGCCATTGCCAACCACACGTTGGGTCGGCCCGGCATGGATCCCCTCAGTTGTGTGGTTTTCGTGGCCGATGCCCTGGAGCCGAATCGGGGCAACAGCCCAGAATTGGAGCGGTTGCGGCAGATGGCTTTTGTAGATTTGTCTAAAACCGTAGTGGGAGTATGTGACTTGAGCCTAAAATTTTTGCTAGACCGGAATCAGGTGGTTCATCCGCGCACACTCATGACTCGGAATCATTTTTTGTTACATCCTTTAGAAAAAGCGGTGTCCTAGGTTAACTCAGTCGTTTCAGGAGGGTTTTAGTTGCTACATCTCATGCCTGCCCCTGCTGGGGATCCCATCTATTGCATGGCGCTGAGTGCAGCTCGCGCGGCAGAAGAGAAAAAAGGTGGCGATATCGTTCTGCTGGATGTATCCCAAGTCTCCACTTTGGCAGATTACTTTCTTCTGGTCAGCGGCTACTCGCTTACGCAAGTCCGCGCCATTGCCCGAGCAATTGAGGAAAAGGTTTGGGACGAGTGGAAACAAACTCCGCGCCGCATTGAAGGGCAGGAATCGGCCTCTTGGATACTGATCGACTATGCCGATCTCATTGTCCATGTGATTATGCAACAGGAAAGGGACTACTATGACCTAGAGTCTTTCTGGATCCAGGCTCAGCGAGTCGATCTGCCCATAGCAGGCTAAATCTATTTGTTTTGGATCCCTGGATTTGGCAGTTCTTCAGGTCTTGGAGCCAAGGGAAGAGTTGCTCTTTACAACTCTTTAACTGCCTTCCAGGGCCTCCTTGACAGACAGAAGTTTTAGTCAATTGTCAAGAAATATGTAAGTTTCTTAATATTCCCGCAATTTCTTACACAGTCACGTGTTAGGGTAGTGAATGACAAATAGCTGAGTAAGATCTTCCTGCCTTTTGCAGTCGAGTTTCTATAGTCTTTGTTAAACGCTCTACCTTGTTTCTCTTGAACGCTGATAATTCTTCGTTGGTACTGAATACCAGCAAAAAGATTTTCCAGCTGCTGATGGCTCCTATTGGCTGCTTTCAGCGGCAAGTGGAAAGGCAAACGAGGCGAATAGAGGAGGCAAGGATTGGCTGCACAAGAGGATCTTACGAACGAAACCGCAACTTCTTCCCGACGGCAGACTTAACTGCAACCGGCTTAAATGGTCGGCTTGTAGGCAAAATCCGGTGCCAAAAGCAGCGGAGGAAGATGGGGAAGCAGCGTTTTTTGTTTAATGTCTGTTTTTAAGAGCGACAGGGATTTTTAGGAGGGACATTCATCATGGAAAAGATGTTGGTTAATATCGTCGAGTACCTGGCATTGGGAGAACTGGAAACTATCCTCTCCACTGAGCACCCCCATCAACAGGTGTTTCATGACGCTAGGGAGCGGGAAGCGATGATGCAGCAGATCCTAAACCGGGTCCCCGCCATCTACATGTGGCTGGCTGCCGATGAGTGTCCCAGCCGCGATCAACTTAATTCCTCTGAGCTGGAATTGCTGCGGTCGGTAGTGCGGGATGTGGTCAATCAAAAACTCCAACAAGCCTCTTTTGGCCTTGACCCCTATGCGGGATCCATGTCAGAGGTCTTCTACGGATAGAGGGGGCGGGCTTAAGCTACACTGCAAAGGCGTTGCCTTAGCTTGTTGCCTCTGCCCATGTTGCCTGTTTACTATTCTGATATTTTCCTCAGCCACGATACCGGGCCATTTCACCCCGAGCGTCCGGCTCGCTTGCAGTCCATTGTTAAGGCGCTGCGTGGTGCCCCTTTTGCCAACCAGTTGGAATGGCGGGATCCCCCCTTGGCGGAGCTAGCAGAGCTGGAGCGAGTACACTCGCGTCGGCACATTCAACAGGTGGCTGAGTTGGCAGCAGCAGGTGGGGGACGCATCGATGCCGACACTGCTCTCTCGGGGAGAAGTTTTGAGGCAGCGCGCCTGGCTGTGGGAGCTTGGATTGCCGGCTCTGCTTCGGTTTTGGCCACCGCTCAGCCGGCTTTGGTGCTGTGTCGTCCGCCTGGGCATCACGCAGAGCCAGAACGGGCAATGGGGTTTTGTTTATTCAGCAACGCAGCCATTGCGGCGCTGTGGGCGCTGGATCAGCCGGGGGTGAAGCGGGTGGCGATTTTCGATTGGGATGTTCACCACGGCAACGGCACGCAGGCGGTGGTGGAGCGCTATCCCCAACTGGCCTATGCCTCCATCCATCAGTTTCCCCTCTACCCCGGCACCGGCTCCGCTCGCGAAACCGGGATCCACGGCAACCTCTGCAACGTGCCTTTGCCTGCCGGCTCGGATTGGTTGGCCTACAAAAAGGCCCTCGACGAGAAGATCTTGCCGTTCTTGCAAGCGTTCCAGCCGGATTTGCTGCTGGTGAGCGCCGGCTTCGACTGTGCCAAAGGGGATCCCCTGGCCGGTATGCAGCTAGAGCCGGAAGCCTTTGGCCGCATGGCCCGCCTTTGCCTGGAGCAGGTGACCCGCAAAACCCTCTTCGGCTTGGAAGGCGGCTATAACCTGGACAACCTGGCGCGCGGCTGGCTGAGCCTGGCCCAAGCTTGCCTGGAGAGTTAACCTTTCCACTTCACCTTGGGTAAAATCTGCCGCACATCCACCCGATCCTTGTACTTGAGAGCAAAGTTGAGCAGCGAATCCAAGAGGGAATCGGACAGATAGTGGGGCTGGAGGCCCAGGTCTAGGAGCTTGGTGTTTTTGGCGTTGTAGTAGTGCTCTTCCAGCTCGACGCGGGGGTTCTCCAGGTGGTTGATTTCCACCTTCAGGCCCATGGTGGCTCCCGCCTTTTGCACCAGCAACGCCAGTTGCTCAACACTAAATTGCTCTGTGAACTGGTTCATCACCCGGAATTGGCCCGGCTCGGCAGGGTGAGCAATGGCCAGCTCCACGCAGCGCACAGTGTCGCGGATATCCAGGAAACCGCGGGTCTGGCCGCCCTTGCCATACACTGTCAGCGGATGGCCCACGGCCGCTTGAATGCAGAAGCGGTTCAGAGCTGTGCCGAATACGCCATCGTAATCGAGACGGTTGATCAGCACCTCGTCCATGCCGGTTTCTTCCGTGAGCACGCCGTATACCACCCCTTGGTTGAGGTCGGTGGCCCGCAGGCCCCAGACGCGGCAGGCGAAGTGGATGTTGTGGCTGTCGTGTACTTTGGAGAGGTGATACATGGATCCCGGCTGCTTGGGATAGGGCAGGGTATCCTTGCGGCCATTGTGCTCGATGGTGATGTACCCCTCCTCAATGTCGATGTTGGGGGTGCCATACTCACCCATGGTGCCCAGCTTCACCAGGTGGCAATCGGGAAATTCCTCTTTGATGGCGTAGAGGATGTTCAAGGTGCCCACCACGTTGTTCACCTGGGTCATTACCGCGTGTTCGCGGCTAATCATCGAGTAGGGAGCAGAGCGCTGCTCGCCAAAGTGAACAATGGCCTCCGGCGGGAAGCGGCGCATGCAGGAGATCAGGGCTTCGTAGTTGGTAACGTCGCAGACAAAGATGGGAATGTCCTTGCCGGTTAGCCCCTTCCAGCGATCCACCCGTTGCTCTAGCTGGGCAATGGGGGTCAGGGTAGAAACCCCCAGTTGCAGATCCCAGAGGCGGCGGACGTAGGAATCGAGAATGGCCACCTCATAACCCCTGTTGGATAGGTGCAGGGCTGTCGCCCAGCCACAGTATCCGTCACCACCAATAACCAGGACTTTCATCAGGGAAGCAAAATTCGGCTGCTCACGAATCTACCAAGTTATGGCACCAAAGACAAACTCTCCTGGGATCCCTTTGAGCGCTGCATGGCTCCTCATTCAATGCGAGGCGGGTTATCCAGGGTATAAACCACAGTCTCGGCGGCAATGGCGCGGCGCAGGTGAGCTGGGACTTGGTAGAGGCCCAGAAGGGTAATGCCATCGATGAATTGCAGTGCCCCTCGCTCGGGATCCAACTGTTGGCTCAGAATCTGGTCGATCTGCTCCGGCTCTGGCCTGGGGGAGATGGGATCCTGAGCTGCCAGGGCAAAACCCAGTGGGCCACCGTAGGTGGGGGCATAGATGGCGTAGGGCTGCACGGCGGCAAACACCGTTTTCAGGGTGCGAACAATGCGGGTGTGTTGATGAAGCTCAACCGGCCCCGTCGGCCCGGCTTGGATGGTGAAAGCCCCATCTGGCTGCAACTTGGAGCGGATCTGGCGGAAAAACTCCTGGGTGAAGAGGCGGTAGGCAGGGCCGGACTCAATGGGATCGGAGAGATCGGAAAGGATCACATCCCAAATGGGGCCTGTTTCTTGGAGAAAATCCAAGGCATCGGCAATCACCACCTCCACCCGCGGATCTTCAAAGGATCCCTGGTGCATTTCCGGCAGGTGCTCTCGACAGGCGGCCACCACCTCCCCATCGATGTCCACCATCACCACCTGCTCCACCGAGCGCCAACGCAGCACCTCCCGCAGCGTTGCCCCTTCGGCCCCCCCCAGCACCAGCACCCGCCGGGGGATCCCGCCCGCTTGGACAACCTGCACCATAGCCGGATGAACCAAAGCCTCGTGGTACAGAAACTCATCCACGGTAGTGGATTGCCAATGCCCATCCAGCATCAGACCCTTGCCGAAGGCCCCCGTCTCGGCGATCAGCATCTCCTGGAAAGGGGTTTTTCGGTAGGCCAAGATGCGCGTGACGGCACGGGCGGTGTAGTCCCAAGGGGTAAAGTACTCCTGAACCCAGAAGAAACTTCTCGGGCTGCTCATAAGCACCTCGCTACAGCTTTTTCCAGCAACATAGACTGACCTCTGGGGTGAATCGGATCCCACCCAGCCTACAGATGGCCCCCATGACAGTTTGGAAAAAGCTGCGATTGGCGAAGATCTCAGCGCCTTCGTCGGGTCGCTTCACAGGTGAGCACCTCAGCCGAGTCTGGGGCCTCTTCCAGGAGTGTCGGTTGCGCGGTGCGGCGGGGCACCTTGCGCAGGGAATATCGTCGCGCTTGAAACACGTCGATCAGATATTCACAGGCCGCTTCCGGTCGGGTGTGGCGACCACAGGTGAACACATCCACCGCCGCGTAGCCCGCTTCGGGCCAGGTGTGAATGGAGATGTGGGATTCCCCCAAAAGAGCGAGGGCTGTAATCCCCTGTGGCTCAAATGAATGGCACAGCTCTCCCAAAAAGGTGGAGTTGGAGCGTCTCGCTGCCTCCCGCAAAGCCTGTTGCACCAGAGAGGCATCATCCAAAAGTTTGGCCGGGCAGTCGTAAAGCTCCAGGATACAGTGGATCCCGATCAGAGCTGGAGACCTATCCCCTAATTGGCCAGATAGTGTGTGCAGCATACTATCCCCTAATTGGCCAGATAGAACAGATTAGAACCAGAGGCTGCACAGAAAGCGCAGCTTTACCATTGTCTCACAATTGTCATACTCCCCTGGCTAAAGGCAGGGGATTCTGGTTCCTGGTTCTGCGA
>NZ_JANSHV010000219.1:0-5455 GCF_047461775.1 Synechococcus sp. R6-5 | reverse complement strand
CGGGGCTCCTGCGATTTCTAGCTGACCTCTCCCATCACCTCCCCTATCGGCACCTTTCTGCTCCGCGACGCCGACGCGACCGGCTTGGATGGCCTCAGGCCCTGATCCCCGCTTCTCCAGGAACCGCCGCCGGCAGGATCCCTGCCAACAGTTGCGGCGGGTTAGGTGATGACGTCTGGCTGCTGCCGACCGGTGCGGGCGCGAATCTGGGCAAGGTGATCGGCCAGTTGAATCTGTTCGGCCAAGGCCACTTGGGGATCCAGGCCATGCCGGGCGGGATCCAGCTCCAATCGCTCCAGGTACACCCGCAGGGTGGCTCCGTGGGTGCCGGTTCCCGAAAGCCGGTAGATGATGCGGGATCCATCCTCAAAGCCAATGCGGATCCCTTGGTGGCTGGTGGTGCTGCCGTCCACGGGATCGGTGTAGCTGAAGTCGTCAGCGTAGGCCACCAGCTGGGATCCCAGGCGCTGGCCCACCCACCCGGGCAGGGAGCGTCGCAAGTCTTCCATCAGCGCCTCGGCCACCTCCACCGGCAGTCCCTCGTAGTCGTGACGGGAGTAGACGTTGCGCCCATAGGTGCGCCAGTGCTCTTCCACGATCTGCCGCACCGGCTGCCGTCGAACGGCCAAAATGTTCAGCCAAAACAGGACGGCCCAGAGCCCGTCTTTTTCCCGGATGTGGTGGGATCCGGTACCGAAGCTCTCTTCCCCGCAGAGGGTAACTTTGCCCGCATCCAGCAGGTTGCCGAAGAATTTCCAGCCGGTGGGGGTCTCGTAGCAAGGGATCCCCAGCTTGGCCGCCACCCGATCCGCTGCCTGGCTGGTGGGCATGGAGCGGGCAATTCCCGCCAGACCTTCTCGGTAGCCGGGTACCCGGTGGGCATTGGCAGCCAAGACTGCCAAGCTGTCGCTGGGGGTCACGTAAAATTGGCGGCCCAGGATCAGGTTGCGATCCCCATCCCCATCGGAAGCGGCCCCAAAGTCCGGCCCATCTTCCCGAAACAACAGTTCCACCAACGAGCGGGCATGCACCAGGTTGGGATCCGGGTGTCCGCCGCCAAAATCCGGCAGGGGCTGCCCGTTGAGCACACTGCCCTCTGGCGCTCCCAGGGATCCCTGGAAAATGGCGTGGGCATAGGGGCCGGTGACGGCGTGCATGGCGTCGAAGGCAATGCGGATCCCGGAAGCCAGGTAGTCGCGGATGGCCTCGAAATCGAACAGACGCTGCATCAGGCCCAAGTAATCGGCCACCGGGTCGATGACGGACACCGTGAGGGACCCCAGCCGTTGCTCGCCCAAGCGATCCAGATCGACATCGGGAGCTTCCAGGATGCGGTACTCCCGGATCTGCTGGGTGCGGGCGTAAATGGCCTCGGTCACCTTCTCCGGGGCAGGGCCACCGTTGCCGATGTTGTACTTGATGCCGAAATCCCCCTGGGGGCCGCCGGGGTTGTGGCTGGCAGAGAAGATGATCCCCCCGTAGGCGCCGTACTTGCGGATGAGACAGGAAACCGCCGGCGTGGAGAGGATCCCTCCTTGGCCCACCAGGACTCGCCCGATGCCGTTGGCCGCCGCCATCTTGAGCAGGATCTGAATGGCCTCGCGGTTGTAGTAGCGGCCATCTCCCCCCACCACCAGGGTTTGGCCGGCGGATCCCTCTAGGACATCAAAAATGGATTGGACGAAGTTTTCCAGGTAGTGGGGCTGCTGAAACACGGACACCGGCTTGCGCAGGCCAGAAGTGCCGGGTCTTTGGCCAGGGAAGGGCGTCGTGGGAACAATGCGCAGGCTCATAGGCTGCCGGAAAAGCTGCTTGCTCCTCTACTATCTCATCGTTGGGCCTCTCGTTTGTGCTGAGTTGCATCGGCAGCGCAGACTTCTTTCCCTGCCCATCCATGTGTGGATTGGGTTGAGCGGACTGCATCATCTCGGCTGGTAGCCCTCCATCCTCAATCCCCTGGCTTAACCACCCACTCCACCGGGGTTTTGCTGGGATCCGGCAATTTCAACGAGAACAGCCCCGCCGCCAAGATCAAGAGGGTGGAAAACCAAAGACAGCCCTCCAATCCGTAGAACTGGAAGAGGATCCCAGAAGTTACCGTCCCCAACAGCCGCCCGCCGGAATTAGCCATGTAATAAAAGCCCACATTGAGGGCTACGTCGTCGTCTTCCGTGTAGGCCAGCACCAGGTAGGAATGCACTGCCGAATTGAAGGCAAAGACGATCCCGAACAGGATCAAGCCGCCGGTGATCACCAGCTCCGGTGCCAGCCCGGCCATGAAGGCTGTGGCAATGATCGCCGGCACTGCCGTCAGCACGAAGGTCCAAATCTGGATGGTGCGGGCCTTGGGAGCACGGCCAGGGCGACCCCCACCCAGCAGTTGCGGCGCTACAAACTGAATGAACCCATAGCCAATCACCCAGATGGCCATGTAACTGCCCACCTGCATAAAAGTCCAGCCCAGCTCGTCGTAGAGAAACACCGGCAGGGCCACCACAAACCACACATCCCGCGACCCAAACAGGAAAAAGCGAGCTGCCGAGAGGATGTTGATCTCTCTGCTCTTGGAAAACAGCCGCTTGAAGGGGATCTTGGCCTTGATTTTGCCCATGTCTGCCGGCAGCAGCGCCCCCGAACAGAAGATCAAAGCCAACGCCCCCGCCTGGACAAAGTTGGCCATGCGGAAGCCCATGGGATCCCCGTAGATTTCGGTGAAGATCTGCAGCAGGGCCGCTCCCACAAAGAACCCCACCCCCTTGAGGGCGTTTTTGGATCCCGTGAGCATAGCCACCCAACGAAACAGGCGGGATTCCGCTTCTTTGGGCACCACCAGGCGGATGGCGCTTTTGGAGCTCATCTTGGTGAGGTCTTTGGCGATCCCGGCCAGAGCTTGGGCCGTCATCACGTAGGCCACCTGGCCCCAGACCGGCCACTGCAGGTTGATCACCCCCAGCATCACCAGGCCAAAGATCTGAATGGCAATGCCGCCGTAGAGGGTCAGCCGCAGGCCAAAGAGGGATCCAATCCAGCCGCCCAGGAAGTTGGTGATCACCCCGAAGATCTCGTAGAAGAGGAACAGCATGGCAATCTGAATCGGGGTGAAGCCCAACTTGTGGAAGTGGAGCAGCACCAACATGCGGATGGCGCCGTCGGTGATGGTAAAACCCCAGTAGGCAGCGGTTACCAGGGCGTAGTTGCGAACCGCAGAGGCTTGAGCCGTCGAAACAGAAGTCATGGGCAGGTCTCCAAGGGAGATGTTTCTATAGACTGCGGGCCACTTTGCGGGCCAGTTCCGCCATGCGGTTGGCGTAGCCCCATTCGTTGTCGTACCAGGCCAGGATCTTCACCTGGGCGCCATCCACCACCATCGTCGAGGGCGCATCCACAATGCTGGAGCGGGGATCCCCTTTGAAATCCACCGAGACCAGGGGCAGCTCCTCGTAGCCGAGGATCCCCTTGAGTTCGCCCTCGGCTGCAGTTTTTAAGAGGTGATTGACTTCTTCCACGGTGGTGGGCCGCCTGACTTCGAACACCGCATCGGTCAGGGAAGCGTTCAAGAGAGGAACACGCACCGCAATGCCGTTTAATTTGCCGTTGAGTTCGGGGTAAATCAGCCCAATGGCCGTGGCCGAGCCGGTGGTGGTGGGCACCAAAGACAGCAGAGCGGAGCGGGCCCGCCGCAGATCTTTGTGGGGGGCATCCACCATGGTTTGGGTATTGGTAACGTCATGGATGGTGGTGATCACCCCGTGAACAATGCCGATCCCCTCGTGGATGACCTTCACCAAGGGAGCCAGACAGTTGGTGGTGCAGGAAGCCGCCGTGAGCAAATGGTGCCGGGCCGGGTCGTACAGGTGATCGTTGACGCCCATAACAATGTTGAGGGCTGTCTTGTCTTGGACGGGAGCAGCCACAATCACCTTGCGCACCCCCGCTTTGAAGTAGGCATCCAGCTCTGCTGCCTTGACAAACTTGCCCGAGCATTCCAGCACTAGCTCGATCCCCAACTCTGCCCAGGGCACTTCACCAGGAGACTTGTGTTCGCTAAAGGTGAGGGTTTTGTCCTGAATGCGCAGCCGGTTATCGGATCCCTCAATGTCGATAGCCCAGCGGCCCTGCACCGAGTCAAACTTCAACAGGTGGGCCGCCGTCGCAGCTCCCCCTTTGATCTCGTTGATGTGGGCGAATTCCAGCTCTTCCCAGCCCCAAGCAGCCCGCAACACCAGCCGTCCGATGCGGCCAAAACCGTTGATGCCCACCCGCACTGCCATAGCATTGACCCTAGACTTGTCCAGAAGGGATCCCGCTCTCTCAGGGCAAATCCCGCCTCAACTTTATCAGAACGCCCTAGTCGTTTCAAGACAAGTTGATGGGTAGGGTCAGGAGAGACTGGCCGATGGGGGTCGGTTCACGGTTGGCCTTGGGAAATGTTGCCGAATGTCCTGAAATCCAAAAGGGATCCGCTGAGGCAGCCCCAATCGACAACAGGGCCTATCCTGTAGCCGATTTGCAGTCCAGATCCACACCTCTGGGCAACAATTCGCCCAGCCCGGCAACCGGTGGCCTAAGCTGGGAAAAGTTGTGCTTTTCTGGATGTGCCCCCGCCGCCTCAGCCTTCTGTGCAGGATGACTTTCCTCCCTTGCCTCCCCCCCCTTCCCGTTCTCCGGCCTTGAGGGTGGTGGAGACAGCTTTTTTGGCCAGTACGGCAGCCTTGATCTGGATCCTGAGCTACACGCCGCTAGCTCCTTTCATGCGCCTGTTTTTCCCCATCCCGGTGGCGCTGGCGGTGATGCGCTGGGATCCCCGCACAGGGGCAATGGCCCTGGTGGTCTCCGGCCTGTTGCTGACGGTGCTGATAGGGCCCACGCGCAGCATTCTCTATGTCATTCCCTATGGTCTGCTGGGCTATTGGTGTGCCCGCCTGTGGCAGCAGCGTCTTTCCTGGTACGTCTCGGTGGTGAGCGGGGCTGTGCTCAGCGCCCTGGGCTTGATCTTTCAGTTGGTGCTTTCCTCCCTACTGGTGGGGGAAAACCTCTGGATCTACGTAACCATTCAACTTACCGGCCTAACCAACTGGCTCCTGGATGTGTCCCTCAGCCGATGGGGCGTCTACTGGGTGGCAGAACCCTGGATGGTTCAGGTGGTGGTGGTGGGATTTATTGCCTTCAATTCCCTCATCTACGTATTCACGGTGCATTTGGTGGCCGCCCTGGTGATGGAGCACTTTCGTTGCCCGCTGCCACCCCCGCCGAAGTGGGTACAGTTTTTGCTGGATTAGCAGCCCCTGTGAGTTGTACAAGAGCAGAGCAAGCTGCTCTACAAATGAGTTCTTGACAAATCTTGACAAATGAGTTCTTGGCAAAAGTCCCACCCTATTGCCATGCAACGCTACAGGAATGCAAGAACTGGAAGGTTCTCTGCTACGATCGCGGTAGCGGGACGGAGTCCTTTCGC
>NZ_JANSHV010000218.1:0-16102 GCF_047461775.1 Synechococcus sp. R6-5 | reverse complement strand
CTGGGGGTGGTCGCGGCAGCGGCGCGGAACACTTGGGGAGTGTCTCAATTAGCCTAGAATGACCATACAACCGTATCCCGTGGTCCCTTAGTGGGCTGTAGTTGTGTAGCTAAAGCCAATTAGCAAAAGATCCCATTGGATGCTAGCAGTCCTCACTTGTGTTTGCTAGCAGCTTTACCTCTTATCTGCACAGATTTCTGCACAGATTATTTACACAGAGCTGAACGAGGGAGTGCCCATCAGGCAAAGCCTTCCTCTGTGGCGCAAAAGTATTTCGCCACGCAGGGATCTGCCTGTCCTTTGCCTTGGCATTTTGCCCAAGTTGAGTATAATCAATACCTAACATCCAGGATCAGATCGAGGATAGTTGGGAAGGGATCCCAACCTTGATTTGGTTTTGAGACTGCTAGCCCCCTTTTTAGAATCTTTCGCAAAAAACTCTGTAGGACTGAGCCCAGTCGCGTCAGCGTTGCGGAGCAACATGGTTTACACCTTCGAGATCATCGGCATCGCCCCTGCTCTACAGTTCTTTCATCAGCAACAGAAGCTGGCCCAGCGGCCCTGTGGGGTGGAATACCTGGGTACCAGCTCCTGCACCCTCGATGCGTTGCTGGGATCCGTGGAGGAAGTGCCGGCCCGGCGCGGCTGGGACTTGGATCAGTTGGTCGACGCTGTTATCCGCTTTTGGTGCAGCAACCCCGATTTGGTGAGTTTGTGGCGCTCTCGTTTTCGCGATGCCGGGCGAGATGCGCTGTTGGTCTCGCGAGTGGGGCATATTCAATCACTGCGGCAGGAATTTGAATGGCTGCTGAAGCAGTAGGTGCCGATCGCCACTCTCGCCACCTGGGTGGGAGAATGTGCGGTTAGCAGGTAGGCTAAGGGCAGAACTAATTTGTGAGCACCCATGAGCGACACAGTTTTCGGCAAGATTATTCGCAGGGAGATCCCTGCACAAATCGTTTACGAAGACGATAGAGCCCTGGCCTTCAAAGATATTGCCCCCCAAGCCCCTGTCCACATTTTGGTGGTGCCCAAAGAGCCCATCCCCGGCATTTCCCAGGCCAAGCCCGAACATGAGGCATTGCTGGGACATCTCCTGCTGACCGCTCAGCGGGTGGCTGCCGAGGCAGGTTTAAATAAAGGCTACCGATTGGTGATCAACGAAGGAGAAGACGGCGGGCAAACCGTCTTTCATCTCCACATTCACGTTCTGGGCGGTCGGGGGATGGGCTGGCCCCCAGGTTGAGCGATGGTTTTTCCCACCCATTGGAGCCTCTGCAGGTACAATCCTGTCATTACGGAGGTAAACAGCGGGCGGGGTCTGGGATCGATGGAGTGGCACGTAACCGATGCAGAGAGTTTGATGATCATCGACCAGGAGGTGGGCAAGCACGAGCTTTCTCCTGCTGAGTATGAGGTGGTTCGTCGGGTTATTTATGCTACTGCCGACTTTGAGTACTTGAACCTCATCCGTTTTGGTAACGAAGCCTTACAGGCTGGGGCGGCGGCCTTGGCAGCGCGTACCACCATTGTGGTCGATGAGCCGATGGTACAGGTGGGCATTGCCTGGGCTGTTCAGAACACCTTTTCCAACCCCATCTACTGCGGCAGCGAAGCGATTACCCGTCCCCAAAGGGACAAGACCCGCTCCGCTTGGGGCTTGGAAACCCTGGCCCAACGCTACCCTGAGGCGATCTTTGTGATCGGCCAATCCCAGACTGCCCTCTCCACCTTGGTGCAGCTGATTAGAGAGAAGGAGGTGGCCCCTGCTCTGGTCATCGCCACGCCGGCTGGGTTTGTGAACGTGGTGCAAGCCAAGCAGGAGCTAGCCGATTCCATGGTGCCCCACATCCGCACTGAGGGACGCAAAGGAGGCCCGGCAGTGGCTGCAGCGGTGTTGGATGGCCTGCTGGACTTGGCTTGGCACGCCTATGTACGGGTCAGCAGCGCAGACTATCCTGGCAAATCCGCCGTTTCTTGACATGCCCCTTGCTCTACTGGCTGGCTAAGCCAAGGCAAACTGCGCAGCGGTAGAGCAGGGCTTTAGACCCCATTTCTAGAGTAGGTCTGCTGATCTGATCGAGATCACTCAACTGGGGGGATCCCGGTCACTCGGCCTGCAAATTGGCATGGGCAAGATGGGAGCTGCGCTCTCAGTCCTGCCTCTTCAGAAAATGGCCTGAGAAGCGGCTGGGTTGAGCTTATGGAGGGATCTTCCCGTGCGGCGTGCCATCTTCTTTTGCTGGGGCGGCTGCCTTCTGGCCTTGTTTTTTGCGCCGGGGGCTTGGGCACAAGCTGAGCCATGCCCGGTGGTCGTCCTTTCGCCCTCTTCACAGTTGCAGTTGTCAGAATCGTCAACACTTGCCTCTACTCTCTCGACAGCCCAGAAAGTGCTCCACACTGCTACTGCACTCGACAAGGCAGAGGTTATCGCTACGCAACATTTTCCCGAACCGGTCAGCCCCTACCAGCGCTGGCGACAGAGGTATGCCCCCTCGGATCCCCTCTCTTCAGGTTTGAACAGCGTCCCTTATCGGCCAGCCCAGCAGGGATCCCAAAGGATTCAACAGGGAACAGAGGGGCTGCCCTTAGGGCCTGCGACCCGCCAAGGGGAACAGCTGGAGCAGATCGGGATCCGCCTGGGAGAAGACAGCCCCTTCTTCCTACATCCCAGTGGGTTGGTCTATCGGCAGTCCTATTGAATTTGTGAGTCTGTTCGCTACAGGGATCCCAGCTTCCCCAGGGAGAAGGGCTGGAGGTGAGGGATCATCTCTCACTTCTCCCTTCTCACTGCTCACGCCTCAATCAGTAATGATTCCCCACCTTGCGGTGGTGGATGGCAGTAAGGCCCTCTGGGCTGGAGACCCGACCGGCTTCCAAGGTGCTGTACACCACCCAGTGATCGCTGGTTTCCAGGCGGCTCACCACGCGGCACTCCAGGTAGGCCAAAGCATCGGCCAAGATGGGGGATCCGTTGGCAGCAGGGTAGGTCTTGATCCCGGCAAAGCGGTCGGCTCCCGGTGGAAATCGCTTCAGGAAGTGGCGCATCAAGGGTTGGTAATGGCCTTCTTGCAGCACATTTAACACGAAGGTATCTCCCACCTGCAGGAAGGATTCGATGGCCCGATCCTTGGCCACCGCAATGCTGATCCCCGGCGGATCGGTGCTGGCTTGGGCCACCCAGGAGGCAAGCATGGCGCTGGTGGCTTGCCCTTTGCGGGCTGTGATAATGTAGAGGCCATTGCTGATGCGGCCCAGGGCGCGATCCAAGTCGGCATCCAAGGCTTTCATCTGCTGAATGCTGCGATCCCGGGTCAGCCACTGCCCCAGGTCGGTACCTGCTTCTTCGGCCAGTTGCAGCAGGGCCTCGCCGGCAGGCTGCTTAAGCAGAATGGGGGCAAACACCTCTTTGGCGCCGATTTCTTGCAGTGTGTTGCGGCAGAGGTACACCGACTCGTCGTCTTCCCCCCCTGACTCGAACAGGCCAAAGCCCTGCTTGCTGTGGGCAGAGGCCAGCAGGGTTTTCAGCAGCACCTGGGTAGTGGCCGCCTCTGGCCCCGATTGGGGCGGCATGCCTATCACCACACCGGCGGCCAAGCTCATCAGCTCCCGCACCTCGTGGGCATCCACCAGCCGCAAATCTGCCAGCTCCACCTGGATGCCGGTTTTTTGGATCCCGCGGGCAATGGCTTGAGCCAAGGTTTCCGCCTGGCCATAGCCGGACAGGTAGAACACTGCCACCAGGCGCTCGGCTTTGGCCTGCTCCAGGCTCCAGGTGCGATATTGCCCCACCCAGTCGGACAGGTGATGGCGCAGTAGGGGGCCGTGGCCGGTAGCAATGGCAGCGATGGGAGGCAAGGCTTCCATGCGCTTCAGGGCGGACAACACCGAGCGGGCGTTGGGCCCCATGAGGCAGTCGTAGTAGAGCTTGAAGTCGGCCTGCAACAGGTGGGGATGTTCGTCCCAGGCGAAATCGTCGCAGTAGTGCATCCCAAACACGTCGCAGGTGTAAAGGATCTGGGTGCCGTGGTCGTAGGTGAGGATGGTGTCGGGCCAGTGCAAGTTGGGGGCAGAGATAAATTCCAGGACATGCCCCTTGCCCAGATCCAAGCGATCTCCCTGTTTCACCACCAGCCGCTGGAAGGGCCGATGCACCAGATCTTCCAGAAATTGCACCGCCACCTTGGAGGCCACCACCGTCATCTGGGGCGCCAGCTCCAGCAGATCCCCAACCAGGCCGCTGTGATCTGGCTCGGTGTGGCTGACCACCAGGTAGTCGATCTGGGCAGGATCTAGGATCCCTTGCAGGCAATCCAGGTACAACTGGCGAAACTTCTCGTGGGAGGTGTCGATGAGGGCCACCTTCTCGCCGCGAATCAAGAAGGAGTTGTAGGTGGTGCCATTTTCCAGAGCAAATTCGATGTCAAATCGATCCCGATCCCAATCTTGGGAGCGAATGGCAAGGGTGTCGGCCCCGATGGGCAGAGTTTGCAGCGTCAGATGGGGCTGGGCCAGGCGAGGTGCGACTTGAGGTGCAACTGCAGTGGTGGCCATGTTCTCTCCCTAACTTTAAGTCGGGTCACAATCCTGATCTCAATGTAACTGAATGTTTATGTTGACGGCGGATGAAGATGAGCTATGCAGGTTTGGAAATCCTTATGGAATGCTTTTAGGGATCCTTGGGTTCCTGCCAATCGAAGGGGTTAGGACTTAGGGCTGTAGCAAACTGGGCCAGGGTGTGGCGCAACTGATCCAGGTTTTGGCCGGTGGCGGCGGAAACAAACAGGGCTTTGGGGTAGAGCAGGCGGACGTCTTCCACCCATTCGGGGTCGAGGCGGTCGATTTTGTTGAACACCAGCTGGCGGGGACCAGTGGCCAAGGGCAGCTTGTCCAGCAATGTTTCCACCGCCTCGATTTGCCCCTCCCAGTTGGGGTGGGAGAGATCCACCACATGTAGTAGGGCATCGGCTTCCGTCACCTCTTCCAGGGTGGCTTGAAAGGCATCCACCAGTTGGTCTGGCAATTCGGTTAGAAATCCCACCGTGTCGGTCAGCAGGACCGCCTGCCGGTTGGGCAGATCCAGCCGCCGGGTAGTGGGATCCAAGGTGGCAAAGAGCTGGTCGGCGGCGTACACCTCAGCATGGGTGAGGGCGTTGAGAAGGCTGGACTTGCCGGCGTTGGTGTAGCCCACCAGGGCCACCACGGGAATTTGGGATGCCTCGCGCCGTTGGCGCAGCCGCTGGCGGTGGCGGCGCAGCTCTTCCACCTCTTGCCGCAGCTTGCTGATGCGCCGCTGGATGGCCCGCCGCTCCATTTCCAGTTGGGTTTCCCCCGGGCCCCGAGTACCGATCCCACCCCCCAGCCGCGACATGGTGCGACCGCGACCGGCCAGGCGAGGCAGCAAATACTGCAGTTGCGCCAGCTCCACCTGCAGCTTCCCGGCTCGGGTTCTGGCCCGCTGGGCAAAAATATCCAGGATCACCTCGCTGCGATCCACCACCCGCACTCCCAGGGCCTCTTCCAGGGTGCGCACCTGGCTGGGGGTAAGTTCCCGGTCGAACACCACCAGGTTGGCCCCCAAATCCTGCACCAGCAGCGCCAGCTCCTGCACCTTACCGGAGCCGATTACCGTGGCCGAGTTGGGTCCCTCCCGCCGTTGCCAGAGGGCCTGCAGCACCTGACCGCCGGCGCTTTCCACCAGGCGGCCCAGCTCCGCCAACACGTCCATTAGCTCCTGGCTGCTCTGGCCTGGCTCCTGCAGCCCCACTAGGATCGCCCGCTCCTGATCGGGATCCACCGGGCGGGCGGTCACTTGGCGCCGAAAGCCATCTTCTAGCTCCGCCACCAGCTCCTGCAGATCCTGTTCTGCCAGGATCCCCAAAGGCAAAGGCTCAGAAACCTGCCAACGGCGCTCTCCCTCCGGCAGCAGATGGGCCAGATAGGCCCGGTGAACAAAGCCCGTAGCCGCTCCTCCCCGGCGTCGGTGCCCTCCTGACTTGGACACGGAAAGGGTAATGAGGGCATCCAAACGCTGCAAAGCCATGGCCGTCAGCGCTTTTTGACCGGGGCCCCCCTCCCCCATTTGGGTGGTGATGCAGCGGATCCCGGATAGGCGCTCGGCCCCCTGGCGGGGCAATTCCCAAGCGGGAATCTGGGTTTCAAAAGGGGATCCCACCCCTACGCGGATCACCTGGCCGCGCCGGTTGAGGTAAACGCTGATGGGCCGGCCTTCCAACTCTTGGGTCAGGGATCCCAGCCGTTGGGCAAACTCCACCGTCACCAGGCGGTTGGGGGGTAGGCGCAGTTGGTAAAGCCGTTGCAGTTGCTTTTGTTGGTGGGGCTTTAACCCTTTGGCCTGTTCGGGAAAGCGTCGTGGAGCGATAGCAGAGCTGAAGCGGGGGTCGGTCTGATGGCGAGAGGTGCTAGCCCTGGGCATGGGGACGGGGAAAGACCCAAAAACAAGCTTTCATCTACCATACACGCTAGCTGACAGCAGGAACTTGGGATCCAAAAGCAACGGCGGCAAACACTGGCCCAGTGTTGCGGGGGCAACAGTACGGCGATGTCATCAGCAACGGGTGCAACATTCAAACCAAGGTCATTCCCGAACAAAAGTAGGCGGAATACTTCCATGACCCAACCGAGGTACGCATGGGGCAGCCAAACCCAGACGATCACAGGCTTCCTGCTCGCCCATCATCTGCTCAAGGTCAACCCCAAAGATGTCAATGTGTTGGATCTGCCCAAGCGGGGATCCCTGTATTGAGCTTGCTGTCGGTGAGAGAGTTTCCAAATCGGTTGGGCAGTCAGGGATCCCTTTCGCTCCGTGTTGCCGGAATCCTGCTGCAACTCGGAGTAGCTGCATAAATCGGAAAAATCCGTAGTGCCAGCTCTTAGTTATCATAGATGCACGATTTCAACATCACCCCATTTTCTGCGCAAATATTCAGCAACCAGCCTACGATGACAGTGCTCAGGTGTAGCTTCACTACAAAGCAGACATCCTCCATCGAGAATACTTTTATCCACTTGATCTTCAATGCGACGCTCGGCCATCAGCGACAAAAACTGTCTCTCGTAGTTAGACCATTCACCACTGGCTTTGTAAGCATCGAGAATCTCTTGAGTTGGTGCAAGTTCCGGCAAATGAACATATCCAAGCTTGCAGATCTCGCGAAGAAAAAACTCTAGATCCCTCTTTTTCGTGAATCCCGCCAGTTGCGAGGTGTTATTAAGTCGAGTATCAACAACTCGAACCAGACCAGGCTGTTTTAAGCGATTAAAAAATTGCTCTGCACTTTTCTTCGTAAACCCTATCGTAAATATCTTCATGGCCTCGCGCTCCGCTCATCATTTTTTGACATTTTCTCATCTCGATAGGCGACACGCCTGCCTTGAATGAGATAGGCTTCGGCTATAAACTCTTCCCGACTTCTAAACAAGTCCCCCTCTGGAAGTTTGCAAAGGGCAAGAAGACGAGATTCTAGAGCCTCATGAGTCTCCAAAGAGCCATTGGCCAAGATGTGGTTGACCGGAATCCCACTTTGAAAAAGTTTACGCGCCACCAGCAACGATCTATGACATTCAATAGGGTCTTTCTCAGCACACATCAGTGCGATCCGATACCGACTAGAACCTTGGATCAGACGGTCGATCCCTTCGAGGAAGGCTGGCTCATTTGCCAGTCGTTCATACTGAATCCTACCCTGATCATAGCAGCTCGGATTTTCGCTACGTCCTCCCAATTCTTTGCCCAGAAAGACGTAAGCAATACCTGCTGCCGCTAAAGCACTTTTCAACTTTTCTTGTGAATATTGAGGGACGTAACGGCTATATGGACGTGAGCGAACGTCGCCAATACCGGTGATGTTGTACTGGCGCAGTAAGTCTATGAAAAAATCAATCTCGTGGTTTGAGTGACCAATCGTGTAGATCTCTGATTTCATATGAGTCGACCTGAGTAGAGAACAGCCGCTATCAGCTTGTAGTAATAGCCCAAGTAGGGATCGCTAAGGCTAACACACAGCACCGGATCGGGGATGTCATATTGACCGTCTTCGCCCATTAGGAAATCCCGTTCAATCACAGGATCGGTAACATCCATGCAGTATTTTACTCCCTTGTATACAAACTCGCCGCGTACTCTACGCTTAGAATTCGGGTATCCTGGTGCCTTGTAACCAACCAACAGACGCAAATGCTCGACCGGTACAAGGTAAAGAGAAACTCCGCTTTCTCGCCCGACACTTAACCGGTTGTTCCACCCAGCATAGCTGCTCTCGCCAGTGCCCCAGAGATTCTCAGGGTTGTCTAGCCAACTGTTGATATCCTCCCAAGGCAGGTGGCCAACTTTTTTCCAGCGGTGCTTTGGATTGATAACGTGGTTCTCCCTCTGGTGAGGTAGTGGCTGAGGTGTATCACAAGAGACACAGAGAATATCAAGAAGTTCTGGGTCGCCACCGCTCTCGTAGTACCTCTCATGTTCAGAGACCTCATGTGACGGGCGGCTGCTGACAGGACGCACCCATTCTCCTGGCTCTCCGTTCTGCCATTCCTTGCCGGCAATACAGCGACCGGCCATTTTTCTGGAGTTGGCGAAACAGACAATCGTCTTGACGTAAGACATACAGGCTTCTGGGGCAAGGGCAAAGGCTCAATAGGAGTAATTTTCGGCTTCTTGAAAGTCCAGTAGTCAAATCCGTTCTTCAGGGCGAAAGGGGATCAAAAGGGCGCGGGGCGCTTTGGCATGGCGAGAGACCAAAATCAACGCCACAATACTGAGCAGATAGGGCAACATTAAGAAAAACTGATAGGGGATCCGGCTACCCCAAAGCTGCTGAAGGCGCAATTGCAAAGCATCAAACCCGGCAAACAGCAACGCTCCTCCTAAGGCTCGCCAGGGATCCCAAGCGGCAAAAACCACCAGGGCAATGCAAATCCACCCCCGTCCATTGACGATATTGAAGAAAAACGCATCGAACGCAGAGAGGGTTAAAAAAGCGCCGGCCACCGCCATGAGAGCGCTGCCCACCATCACGGCCCCGGTGCGAACGGCATAGACCGGGATCCCCTGGGAAGCGGCAGCCTGGGGATTTTCCCCAACCATGCGCACGGCCAGGCCCAGAGGAGTTCGGTAGAGGATGTAGGCCATGAGGGGCACCAGGAGAAGGCTGAGGTAGGTGAGGGGCGGCTGGGTAAACAGGGTTTCTCCCAGAAAGGGCAGGCTGGAGAGACCCGGGATCGGCCAAGGGCTGAAGGGGACGATTTTGGGAGGAGAGGTGACCTGGGGCAGGGCCATGCGATAAACAAAATAAGCAGCATTGATGGTCAAGAGGGTGATGCCAATGCCGGTGACGTGCTGGGAAACCCCAAGGCGGACGGTCAACAGGCTGTGAATCAAGCCCACACCTGCACCGAGGACGGCAGCAAAGGCTACGCCCCACCACAATCCGGATCCCTGATAGACCACCAGCCAACCGGTCATGGCCCCCAGGGTCATGATCCCTTCGATGCCCAGATTGAGAACGCCGGCCCGCTCACAGAGGACTTCGCCCAAAGTGCCAAAGAGCAAGGGAGTGGCAATGCGCAGGGTGGCCACCCAGAAGCTGGTGGTGCTGATTAAGCTGATTAGACTCAGGAGTGCAGACACGGGTGCTCAGTCCCAGCGCAGACGATAACGGGCCAATCCCATGCAGACCAACATCCACAGCAGGGCAGCAGCAACAATGACATCGGCAAGATAGGTGGGAACGCCCAAGCTACGCCCCATGGTATCGGCTCCCACATAAACCCCGGCAATGAAAACTGCGGCCCCCACCACTCCCAAGGGATGCAGTTGGGCCAACAGGGCAACAACAATGCCGGTGTAGCCAAAGCCAGGGGATAAATCCAAGGTGAGATAGCCCTTGAGCCCGAGGAGTTCACAAGCTCCCGCCAAGCCTGCCAGCCCACCTCCCAACAATGAGGTATATAAAATAACTCTCCGGACTGGGATGCCGAGGAACCTGGCCGCTTCTGGGTTGGCGCCTACGGCTCGCATTTCTAAGCCCCAAACGGTGAACCGCTCTATGGCCCACACCCCCAGGGCAGCGAGCAGGGCGATGATTAAACCAGCGTGGAGACGACTGCGGGGGATCAGCCGCGGCAGTAGGGCGGCATCCACAAGGGCACGACCTTGGGGCCAACCCAGAGCCAGAGGATCTTTGAGGGGGCCTTCCAGGAGATAGCTAATCCCGAGAAGAATGACAAAATTGAGCAGCAAGGTGGTCACCACTTCGTCCACCTGGAACTGGGTCTTGAGCCAGGCCGGGATCCACAGCAGCAGCCCTCCAGCAATCCAGCCCGCCAGCAGCAGCACCAACACCAACCATGGGCGCGGCAGCGAAAGCCCACCGGTGCCCAAGAGGCTGGCAGCCAGAGCCCCACCATAAAACTGGCCTTCCGCACCGATGTTCCACAACTTGGCCCGAAAACACACCGCCACCGCCAATCCTGTCAGGATCAGAGGAACGGCCCGAGTCAAGGTCTCGCTTAGGGCAAAGGGGGATCCCACCGCTCCCCGCAGCAAAGCTCCATAGGCTGCCAAAACCGGGGATCCCGTCCACAGGATCAGCAGGCTACAGGAGAGGAAAGCCAGGACAATGGCTGCCATCGGCGCACTCAGGATCAGCCAAAGGGGCACAGTGGAACGAGGTTCAACACGCATCGGCCACCTCCTGCCCGGCCATGCGCAACCCCAAGGCGGTCACCGTTGTGGTTTGGGTTGGGATTGCTGGGGAAAGCCGACCGCGATAGAGCACCGCCACTCGATCGGCTAAACTCAGCAATTCATCCAAGTCTTCAGAAATGAGCAGGATCCCGGCTCCAGCTCGGGCTGCTGCCAGCAGTTGGGCATGCACGTAAGCCACAGCCCCCAGATCCAGTCCCCGCGTTGGCTGGTGAGCCACAATTACCTGGGGATCCCGACACAGCTCCCGCGAGAGGATCACTTTTTGCATATTTCCGCCGGACAGCAGTTGCACCGGCATCTGGAGCGCCTGCCGCGGATCCCCCCTCTGGAGTCCCCGCACGTCGTAGGTCTGTAGCCAGGTGTGAGCCTGCTGATAGATTTGGCGGTGACGCAGGATCCCCCACCGCGAGAATTCGGGATCCCGATAGCGCTCGATCACCCAATTCTCCCACAGGCTAAGGGAACCGATCAGTCCGGTCTTGTGGCGGTCTTCCGGGATCCGAGCCATGCCTTGCCGCACCATCTCAGCAGGAGAGATCAGCCGCAGGACTCGGCCATACAGATGCAGATGACCTTGGTGGGGCCGGATCACCCCACAGACCAGATCTGCCAGAACGGCCTGCCCATTGCCCGCCACCCCAGCAATACCCACGATTTCGTGACGCCGCACCGTCAGAGAAACCTGCTCCAGATGCTGCTGCCCCACCCGACAGGAGACCTGCTGCAACTCTAAGACCGTCTCCCCCGGAGACAAAGGGGCTTTGACCACCGCCGCCAACCGCTGCCCCACCATCGCTTCCGCCAGAGCTGTGGGATGGATCTCAGCCGTCTTGCCCGCCATCACCACCCGCCCTGACCGCAGCACCATCACCCGGTCACTGATGCGCATCACCTCCTGGAGCTTGTGGGAAATCAGCAGGATCCCCAGCCCGCGACCGGCCATCTGCCGTAGGGTGTGAAAAAACGGCTCAATTTCCGGTGGGGTCAACACCGCTGTGGGCTCATCCAAAATCAGGATCCGCGCCCCTCGATACAGCACCTTGAGGATCTCCACCCGCTGCCGCTCCCCCAAGGTTAGAGATCCCACCAGAGCATCGGGATCCACGGCCAACCCCAATTCCTCAGCTAGCTTTTGGATGCGCCGCCGTCCCTCTCGCCGCCGAGACCACAGGTGCCACAGGGGCTGAGTGCCCAGAAGAATGTTGTCCAGCACCGACAGATTATCGGCCAAGACCACATGCTGATGCACCATGCCTATCCCTGCCGCCAGGGCAGCCGCCGGGGATCCCAGCTTGAGGGGCCGACCAAACACCCACACCTGACCCTGATCGGGAACGTAGTGCCCAAACAGGATATTCATCAGCGTCGTTTTGCCCGCCCCATTTTCCCCCAAGATGGCCAGAATCTCCCCGGCCCGCAGCTCAAGATCAATCTGGTCGTTGGCCAGCAGAGCACCAAAGCGCTTAGTAATGCCCACCACCTTCAAGGCCAAAGGCGCTTCAGAGGGTGGACTTGGGTTCGCTATCATCGATGGCTACAACAAAAGACCCTGCCAGAATCTCTGCCTGCCTCTGCATCACCTTAGCTTTCAGTTCAGCCGGAACCTTGTCGGCGAAGGTTCCCCAGTCGGAGAGGCTGGATCCCCCATATTTCATCATGCTGTAGATCCCGTAGTCCTCTGCCTTAAATTCTCCGGCCTTCACCGCGGCAATGGCTCTGTCGATGGTGGGTTCCATGTGCCACAGGGCGCTGACCACCACCGTTTCCGGATAATCAGGCTGGGTATCGATCACATTGCCGATGGCCAAAACGCCCCTCTCTTTAGCGGCATCAGATACCCCAAACCGCTCTGCATAGAGGATATCTGCGCCGGCATCAATTTGGGCAAAAGCCGCCTCTTTGGCTTTGGGGGGATCAAACCAACTGCCGATAAAGGTGACCAAAAACTTCACCTCCGGCTGCAGTTCCCTCGCCCCTGCCATAAAAGCATTCATGAGGCGGTTCACTTCTGGAATGGGATAGCCCCCCACCATGCCGATGATTTTGGAGCGGGTCAGCCCCCCGGCCACCATTCCCGTCAAATAGGAAGGCTCGTGGATGTAGTTGTCAAACACGGCAAAATTGCTCAGGGCAGGATCCGGCTTGAGGCTGGATCCCATCAAAAAGCTGACCTTGGGATAGTCTTTGGCTACTTCCCGCGCTTCCCGCTCCACCCCGAAGACCTCACCCACCAGCAGTTGGACGCCGCTCTCGGCATACTGACGCAGCACCCGTGGGTAGTCGGTGTTGGAAACTGACTCTGACCAGGTGTAGTCAATATCCCCCCGCTTCTGGGCAGCCATCAAGGCTTTATGGATCCGGCTCACCCACTGCTGCTCAATGGGAACCGTATAAACCCCGGCCACCTTCAGCTTGGTTCCTTGAGCCACCGCGGCATCGCGAACCAACCAGCGGCTCCCCATCAGGCCAGCCACAAAAGCCCCAGAACGCAGGCAGAAGTCCCGCCGGGAGAGTTCTAAACGTGCCATAGTCGCTTCTGTTGAGGTTAGTTCGAGATCGGGTTACTGCTCGGCTTATCCTAAGGGGGAGATCCCTGAAAATATGTATCCTGAAATACAATTTTTTGAGAAGGAGCTTGTTTGTAATGGACAACGAAGTTTCGCTGACGGTTGGAATGGATGTAAGGGCCAAGTCCTCTCAAATCAGCTCTCGATAGATTATCCCTCTGACTACTTGGTTGATATCTTGCACAACCGGATGCTGTTGGGGACTACAGCCCTCTTTTATAAAGTGAGCAATAACCCAATCAACTGGTTTCCTAAATTCGGGCTTTGAGGTAATTTAAGACATCTTTATCTGATTTGGCCTATCATTCAGTCAACTGTAGTCGCTTCTTTCCATCCTAAGTTCAAACAAATAGCCACAACATATGGATCTCATTTTGCGCCGGGCCAATTTGCCGGATGGCCGCAAGGGAATCGATATCGGTATCCAGGGGGATCGCATTGTGGCTCTGGAAAGCAACTTACAAGCCACTGCCCCCCAAGAAATTGATGTCAGCAACCGCTTGGTGTCGCCCCCCTTCGTGGATGCCCACTTTCACATGGATGCCACCCTCACCTATGGGATCCCGCGCATCAACCAATCGGGGACGCTGTTGGAAGGGATCGCCCTCTGGGGGGAGTTGAAGCCGCTGTTGACCCCCGAGGCGGTGATGGAGCGGGCCTTGACCTATTGCGACTGGGCGGTGGCTCGTGGGATCCTGGCCATCCGCACCCATGTGGATGTGTGCGATCCCAACCTGTTGGCGGTGCGGGCGCTGCTGGAAGTCAAGCAAAAAGTGGCTCCCTACTTGGATTTGCAACTGGTGGCCTTTCCCCAGGATGGCTACTATCGCTCGCCAGGGGCGGTGCAGCTTCTGGAGAAGGCTCTGGATTTGGGGGTGGAGGTGGTGGGCGGGATCCCCCACTTCGAGCGGACGATGGCCGAAGGGACGGCTTCGGTGCGGGCCCTATGTGAAATTGCAGCAGCGCGGGGTCTGCGGGTGGATCTGCACTGCGACGAGACCGACGATCCGCTTTCGCGCCATGTGGAAACCTTGGCCTACGAAACGCTGCGGCTGGGCTTGCAGGGGCGGGTAGCCGGATCCCATCTAACTTCCATGCACTCGATGGACAACTACTACGTCAGCAAACTGATCCCCCTGATGGCCGAGGCAGAGCTGGGGGTGATCGCCAACCCGCTGGTCAATATGGTCATCCAAGGTCGCCACGACACCTACCCCAAGCGGCGGGGGCTGACCCGGGTGCCCGAGCTGATGGACGCAGGCTTGACGGTAGCCTTTGGCCAGGATTGCGTGATGGATCCCTGGTACCCTTTGGGCAGCGGCAACATGCTGGAGGTGGCCCACATGGCCATCCACGCCGCCCAACTGACTGGCTATGAGCAGATGCGCCAGTGCTTTTTGGCGGTTACGGAGAATCCGGCCCGCATTCTGGGGTTGGAAGGCTACGGCCTGGAACCCGGCTGCTACGCCGATCTGGTGGTGCTCCAGGCCGCCGATGCCGTCGAAGCCATTCGCCTGAAACCAGCTTGCCTGTATGTCTTCCGCCGGGGCCGGCTGATCGCCCAAACCCCGCCTGTGGTTGCCCAGCTCCATTTGCCTGAGCGCCCCACCCAGGTGGAGTTCAGCCGCCAGCTTTGGACCTCATCGGCGCACGGTACCGCTGAAGCCGCTGGCCTTGAATTGCTCCAGGGTGAGGGGCAGGGGGCTGGTTATGGGCACCGAGATGCGAATTGAAAAAGGGCTCTCGCCGGGAGGAACTTCTGCAATGGCCCCCAGGCGGGTGCGTTCCGGCAAGACATCGTTGCCGTTGGCGTCGTAAAGCCGACCAAAGACATCGGCATTGAAAACGGTGTTTTTGGAGCGGTTGACCACTGTGCCTTCGACGAACAGGCACCTGGCCGGTATGGGGTTGCCGTTGCTGGTCACCAGGTTGGTGTATTCGGGGGTATCGGGACAGGGGGTGACGTGGAGATCCTTCAGTTGCAGGGGGATCGCCCCAAAGCCCATCAAGAGCACCGCCAATGCCACACAGCCAAAGCTCATGCAGACAAGACGCAGCTTTTGGGTTAGCCACTGCGCCGGCTTCCAAACTTGGCTCATCGTTTTTCCTCCAAGGCCCACCCTCTTTAGTCTAGGGGATCCCCGTCTCGTAGAACCTCTCCTCGGTTTGGATCCCATCCAGGCGCTGATCCCAAGGATCCTGAGGCAGGGGCTGCTCCAGCAAGCAGGCTTGGGGGAGGATGCCCCACTTGGGCACACTGGGATCCGGCAAAGCGGCCAAAAAGCGGTCGTAATAGCCGCCGCCATAGCCCAAACGCCTTCCCCAACGATCGCAGGCCAGGGCAGGCACCAGGATCAAATCCGCCTTGCCAGGGTCGATAACTGTGCTGCCGGGAGAAGGCTCCAGCAAGCCCCAGCAGTTGGGGACAAGCTCAGCCGGCTGGTAGCGGTGCCACTGCATTTGCCGCCGCGGCAGACAACGGGGGATCCCCCACTGCTTCTCTGGAAAAAGGGCAAACAGGGATCCCAAGTCCACCTCGGAGCCGAAGGCCACATAGGCCAGGATGGTTTTGGCGGCCAAAAGTTGGGGGCAAGAGGCCAAATGAGCCACGATCTTCTGGCTGATAAGGGATCTGTCCAACCTCTGCCGTAGCTGGCGAAAGTGCTGGCGCAGGCGAGCTTTTTCTAGGGCAGGATCTGCTGCCAGAGAACTGGGCCGCCAAGAAGAAGACAGTTCCGGGGAAGGGAGTTCCTGCACAAGCCCAATGCCGCTTGGATATTCGGTCTGATACATTTACGCTGAACAC
>NZ_JANSHV010000217.1:0-3023 GCF_047461775.1 Synechococcus sp. R6-5 | reverse complement strand
AAGCAGTCAGGGTCGGGTAGTTTACTTGAAAATCTCCCCGCTCTTGGGTGAGGCCCACCGGGCGACTGGGGAAAGCCACCAGAATCCCTTCCAGGCGCAGCGACTCGGCTACCGGATCGTAGGCCAGGCGCAGCTCAAAATCCCGCAGGTCGCGGCGGACTTCCACGCGGCGGATCCCTGCTTCCGTCAGGCCCAGGCGCAGCCGCCAGTGGTTTTGCCACTGCGTGCCGAGAGTGGCATCCAGCTCCAGGCCATAGGTAGAGATCTGGCCCAACCGGGGATCGTAAACCGCCTGCAGGGCATAGCTGATCCCCGGCTCATACACATCCAGGCCGGAGCGTTGATCCCGGTTAAACGTGGTGCTGCTGCGCCCCCGATATTCCAGACGGATCGGTTGCAACTGCCCTTCGTTGAGGTCGTAGGCCGTCTGCAACTGAATGTTGAACAGATCGGGAGCGGTGTTCCAGGTGAAGTTGGCGTTGAGGGTGTCCCACTTCTGGGCAACGAAGTCGTAGCCAAAGCTGGTGTCCAGGCGCACCAAGTTTCTCACCTCTGCCTGCAGCTCCTGCAAGTTGCGGGAGGCAATCGCTGCCAAATCCTCCGGGGTATCGTCGGGGAAGGTCAGGGCTATCGGCAGCTCGCCGGGCAGGTCATCTTCAAAGGCAATGTAGCCTGGGGGCACATCGGGTAGGGGATCGCGGGGCGTAAAGAAGCTGATGTTGGCATTGATGCGATCCACATCTCTGGGGCTGGTAGAGAGGGTTTGGAAGGGCACAGAATTGTTGCCGTAGAAGGTGCGGCTGTAGCGCAGGTCGATGGTATTCCAGTCGGCAGGTCTGAGGCTGAGGCGAGGGTTGAGGCTGACAGTAGACTCCTGGTCAGGAGTGGAGTAGAGGACTTGGGTGTAATCGATAGAACCCGGCATGAAGGTGATCCAGGGAGCCGGTTGAATATCGTTGAACTGAAGGCTGGAGCGCAGCTCGTAGCGATTGAAAAAGTGGAGGCCCGCCCCCACCTCCTGATCCGGCTGTTGCTCTTGAGTTAGGGTGAGGGCGCTGCTGAGAGCAATATCGGGCGTGATGCGAACGAGGTCGGGGTTAAAGGCCAGCTCGAAGTTGCGACGCGGCTCGTTGTCGCCATTGGAACTGCTGTAGGCGCGGTAGGCCAGGCGATAGGTACCTCCCCAGCCGGGTGGGGTCAGTTGAGTGCCCAGCGTCAACCGCGCATCGGCAAAGTCGGGGCCATCTTTGACGCTCACCCGCTGGTTGTAGTCCAAGCGCAGATCCGATTGCAGCCAATGCACGCCCCCGTAGCGCTGAGTGTGGCTGAGGGTGAGGGGGAAGCTGTAGATGCCCCGCTCTTGGGATCCGGTGCGGCTGATGTTGAGGGTGGTGGTGGAGAGATCCCCCTGAAAGGTGGCGTTGAGGCGGAGATCGGCGTTGTCGTTGCGTCCGCCGGCAGGACGGTAGGTGTTGTCCAGGTTGAGGTTGAGCTGCCCCCGCAGTTGGCCTTCCTGCCCAAAGAGGTTGGCAGCGTAAAAGTCGAAGTTGTGGTCGATGCGGAAACGGCTGGAGAAGCGCTGTTGGTCGGCTTCGGTCACCAAGTAAAACTGGGCTCGCCCGTAGTTGACACTGTCCGGGATGGGCAGGATGTAGTCATGCAAGAAACCAATGCCCACCCCTTTTTTCTGGATGGCATCCAGCCGCAGGCCGCCGAAGTTGTATTCGTCGAAGCGGTAGGCCCAACTGGATTTGACAAACACCCCCTCTGTCTCGCTGCGCCCCGGCAGCACCCATTGGTGATCTCGCAGGCTGTAGATGAACAGGGGGAAATAGGCAATCTGCAGGCCTGCCCGCAGATCCCCTGCTTCTGTGAGTTCGCCGCCGGCAAACACGCGGGCGTCGTAGACGATCACCCGGTCATCGGGAAACACCTCCACCCGATCCCCTTGCACGTAGTGGGTGATGGGTGGCTCTGGCGAGGTGGTGACGGTGGCTTTCTCGAAAAAGATCTGATCCCCCAAAATGGCGGTGGTCTCTTGGCTGCGCACAAAAACCTTGGTGCCCGGCTCCTCCCCCGGCAGAATGACCAGCGAGCTCTCAAATTGGGCGGTGCGACCGGGGATATCCAGATCCAAATTTCGCCCTTCGATTTGCCGGATCCCGCGCCCTTGGGGGCCAGGGGGCTGCTCCATGCGAAAAGGGCCCTCGCTGCGCAGGCGTCGCTCCCGCCGATAAAACAGCAGCCGGTCGCCGGTGATGCGGGTGCCGTCAGCCAGTTGGATCGAAGCATTTCCCTCGGCAATGCCCAGATCCTGTTCGGCGATGTAGCTGAGGACATCCCCGCTGACGTTGATTTGATCCGGGTCGAGGGGGATTTGCCGCTGCGCGGTGGCCGAGAGCTGCTGGCGGATTTGGGATCCCTGGCTAACGTTCCCTGTCGCCGAGACGGCATCTGCCCCGGTGCCCAGATCCCGCAAAAGGGGGAACTGCTCCAGCAGTTGAGGAGCCAGGGGTGAGCCCGCAGTGGGGACAAAGGCTTCCCTGCCCCTTTGAGTGGCCATGGGGGATCCCGTCAGCCCCGACCCAGGGGTGGCCTCTGCCAACACAACACCGCCCAAATCCAAGCTCCCACCGGCTTGGGAGATCAGGGGAGGAATGGTCTTGGGGGAAGCTGGGATCCGGTGCAACCTTGCCTCTGAACCAGCTTCACCTTGCAGTTGAGCCGTAGCCGGGTTCTCGGCATTGGGTGCCGAGGTGGGAGCAGGCAACTGCACAGTGTTGGTGGGGCGCAGCCAGGGTTGCTCTTCCACCTGCAGGGCCTCAGCCTGAGAAGTCATGGGCTGGGAAAGCCGAAGGGAGTTCAGGCTGGGAACTGCCGCGGTGGGCGTCGCCGGTGAAGGGGGTTGGGGAGAAGGTGTTGCCTGGGCCTGCTGCGCCTGTCGCCGAGCATGGGCTGCTGCCCCTTCGGCCAACAGCCGTTGTAGCCGCTGTCGGTTCAGTTCTTCTGGCGTGAGGGGCTTT
>NZ_JANSHV010000216.1:0-6030 GCF_047461775.1 Synechococcus sp. R6-5 | reverse complement strand
CGGGCTTGTTTTGTTCTCTGGTAGAGCATAACAGGCTCAGGGCTACTGAAAGCCCGCGCTACACTGCTAAGGCGGTGTAGGGTCGGGTAGTTTACATCGAGTCTGCCAGCGTTCCTCGTTCTTTCAGACCTATGACCCAATTCTCAGCTTCGTGGCTCAGTCGGCTCTCCTTTTTGCGAGGGCTGATCTTCATCTTGGCCGTGGTGGTTGCCCTCGTTTACCTGGGCTTCAGCCGGGAGGTTCGCCTTGGCCTTGACCTCAAGGGAGGAACCCAGCTCACGCTACAAGCTGTGCCCACCGAGGAGGTGCCTGAAATCACCCCCGAAGTGATGCAGGGGGTAGAGGCCGTCATCCAGCAGCGGATCAACGGGCTGGGGGTGGCTGAGCCTCTGGTGCAGATCAGCGGCCAAGACCGCCTGTTCGTGCAGTTGCCGGGGGTGGCGGATCCGGATCGGGCCATTGCTCTCCTTGGAGATACAGCCCAACTGGAGTTTCGCAAGGGCTTGGTTCCCGTCGGCGCGCTGCCCCGCAACGAGCGGGGAGAGATAACAGCGGGGGAGGATCCGGATACTCTGTTTGAGCGGGTCGGCCTCACCGGGGATCTGCTGCGCAATGCCTATCCCCAAGCCCCCCGCCGCGGATCCCAGAGTTGGGAAGTGCTGCTGGAGTTCAAGCCGGAGGGGGCAGAAAAATTTACTCAGCTCACCCGAGATCTGGCCGGAACAGAACGTCCATTGGGCATTTTTCTGGACGACGTGTTGATCAGTGCCCCGATCGTGGGGCCGGAGTTTGCCCGCACCGGCATCACCGGCGGGACGGCGGTGATCACAGGCAACTTTACGGTGGAAACCGCCACTGACTTGGCGGTCAAGCTCAGGGCAGGAGCGCTGCCGGTTCCCATTCAGGTGATTGAAAATCGCACTGTCGGGGCCACTTTGGGGGAGGTGAGCGTGCGCCGCAGCCTCTATGCCGGGATCGGGGGCCTGGTGCTGGTTTTCCTCTTTATGGTGGCCTACTATCGCCTGCCAGGGCTGATTGCGGACATTGCTCTGCTTATCTACGCCCTCTGCACCTTTGCTCTGTTCCAACTGCTGGGGGTAACCATGACTCTGCCGGGGATCGCCGGCTTTATCCTCAGCATCGGCATGGCGGTGGATGCCAACGTGTTGATCTTCGAGCGCATCAAAGAAGAGTTGCGGGCCGGCAAATCCATCTACAAGTCCATTTCGGAAGGGTTTAACCGCGCCTTCAGCAGCATCCTGGACAGCAATGTGACCACCCTTTTGGTCTGTGGCGTGCTTTTCTGGCTGGGGATGGGACTGGTGAAAGGGTTTGCGGTAACCCTGGGCATTGGCATTCTGGTGAGCTTCTTTACGGCCATCACCTGCACCCGTAGCCTGCTCTTGGCGGCAATGGGGATCCCCAGCTTGCGCAAACCTGAGTTTTACGGCGTTCGGATGGAGGCGGCCCAATCATGACGGCTCAAGAGCTATCCCCCGTAGATCCCGCCTCTCGGTTGCTCGACTATCGCTTCGACATTGTTGGACGGAGCAAGCTGTGGTTCAGCTTGTCCTTGGCGGTGTTGCTGGTGGGGCTGGTCAGCATGGCCTTTTCCCTGGCTTCTCTGGGAACTCCCCTGCGGCTGGGGTTGGATTTTTCCGGCGGCACCTTGCTGGATCTGAGCTTTGAGCGGCCTGTCACCACCGAGGAGCTGCGACGGGCGCTGCAGGAACACAACCTGGGCACCAGCATCATCCAGCTGGACACCCAAACGGGCCAGGAAGCCCTGATCCGCATGCCCCCCTTGACTGAGCAAGAGCGGCTGGCCGTGGAAGCCACCCTGCGGCAGGAGGTTGCCCCCTTCCAGCGCAACCTGGTGGAGACAGTGGGCCCGACGGTGGGTCGTCTGCTCCTGCGTTCCGGCATCGTGGCGGTGCTCATCTCTTTCGGCCTGATTGTGGTGTATCTGGCCCTGCGCTTTCAGTGGGATTACGCGGTGTTTGCCATTATGGCGCTGCTGCACGATGTAGTGTTGACGATAGGGCTATTTGCCCTTTTGGGCCTGACGGTGGGTATGGAGGCGGACAGCCTGTTTGTGGTGGCGCTGCTGACCATCATCGGCTTTTCCGTCAACGACACCGTGGTCATCTACGACCGCATCCGCGAGAATCTGCGTCTGGTGAGCCGCAAGGTCAGCTTCGCTGAGGTGGTGAACCTGTCTCTAAATCAAACTTTCGCCCGCTCCTTGAATACCACCCTGACGACGATGCTGCCCTTGGTCGCCATTGCCATTTTCGGGGGAGCTACCTTGAAGGGGTTTGCCATTGCCCTGCTCATTGGCTTTACTTTGGGGGTGTATTCCAGCATTTTTATCGCCAGTCCCCTGTTGGTGTGGTGGCGGCAGCAGCGCTATGGCAAAAGTAGCGAAGATGCCCGCGCAGGCAGGGATCCCGATTCACTTCCCTCTGAGGGCTAGGGCCCCGATATCGGAAAAATTGGGTCGATTGGGTGGGGATCTGTCGTTCGCGCTGAGACGGTGTCCTCTGGGTTCACCATTGCAGTCTTTGCCCATGGGAGATCAGGTAGCGCTGTAAATCGGCTATTTTGCCTTGCGGCACGATCTGAGCTGGGATCAGGCCGGGAGCTTGACTGCGCAGCCAAGCCACGGTCAGGCCTGCTGCCGAGCCGATGGTCCATTCACCGTAATGCACGCGGGTGGCGGCGTTGACAATGTGGCTGACGGCGATCCCTTTGCCGCCGATGAGCAGGTTATCCACCTTCTGCGGGATCAGGGCTTCCAAGGGAATGAGAATGGGACGGACGGAAAACTCGTTGACTGGCGCGGAGCTGGCCGAAAGAGAGGGCTCCCAGTTGCGGTAGCGACAGCCGTGGATATCGATGGCGTAGTGGGTAACCCCCACCACGGTAGGTCTGAAGTCCCGCCCCCCGGCGGTGCCGACGCGAATATCCTGCTCCAACATCAGGAACTCTGCTTGGCCGTAGGCAGCTCGCCCCAGGATGCGTCGACCTTCGCGGATGTAGGGGTAGAGGCTAAGGCCGGAGCGGGTGCCCAGCAAGGACTCTTCGGCAAACACCAAGGACAGGGGATAGCCGCTGCGGGATTGGGTTTCCATCAGCCACTCGGCAAACAGCAGGGCGTGGTTTTCTCCATCTTTGATGGCTGAGACATCCAGGCCCCCCAGCCAGTTGTGGCGCTGCCCCGAGGCCACCAGCCGCTCTTCCGTCAGGATCAGGGGCGGGTTCATGATCCCCCAATCGTTGCCGCGGTTCCAGTTCACCAGCGTCAGGTCGCCTGGAACAGGCGTGCTGTAGAAGGGATCCCGGCGACCCTTGCTGACGATGCGGCGGTAATTGAAAAAGCTCTGGCCGCTGAAGGTGGGGAAACCTTCCATGTCGAACTCGCGGCGGTGTTCGGCGCGGGAATAGCCCGGTTGCAGTTGGGCCAGCTCGGCGCGGGAGCGACCGCCATCGTCGTGGATGGCCAGCACGAAGGGAAAGGTAAAGGCTTGAGTGCACTCCGGGTTGCTGGCGGGGGCGGCATTGGGCTCGCCGGTCACATCGTGCCCTTCCGAACCCAGCCGATAGGGGATCCCGGCCCAGCCCACCAGCTCTCCGGTATCGGTGGCATCGATCACGAAGAATGGGCGGCCCGGCGGCGCTTGTAGACGCAGCACTCGCTTGGCGAACACCTCCGTTTCCTGCCAACTGTACCAGCTCACCAGCTCCCGCCACAGCCGTCCCGGCGGCACAAAGTTGGGATCCCGCGGCTGCCGCTGCACAGCGTAAATGCTTTCAATCTGGGATCCATCGGCGCTGAAGGTGGCCCCCTTAAAAGCCGTTTGGGTAGCCCAGCGGCTGTTGGGGGCATTTTGGGCTGCCTGTTGCAGCCAGGTTTCCACCGCCTGCAGCCCCGCCTGAGGCGGAAAACACAGCCCTCCCACCCAGCAACTGTTGATCTCGGATACGCGGGTTCCCGGCGGGATCCCTGTCCAGGCCGGCAGATGCACCGGCTGGCTTTCGATCAAGGCCTTGAACTCCAGCCAGTGGCGGGAAAAATTGCCCCGCTGCCGCATCGGCAGCGATTCATCAATGGCCGATACCCCCTGGGAGGTAATCTGACCCCCCAGCCAAGGGGTGAGCTCGATGAGACAGGTCTGCACCCCCCCTCGCATGGCATGGCCTGCCGCTGCCACCCCTCCCAGGGATCCGCCCACCACCACCAGCTCGCACTCCCAAATCTCGTCCGGCTGCGGCAAGGGATCCAACAAGGGCCAACCGTGGGCGGTAAAACGGGGCACCTCCGGCTCGGAGACGGCAACAGGGGATCCCACCTCTGGCTGGGAGAGGGCGGCAAACCCCATCCCGGCCACAAAGCTCAGCAGCGACAGGATCCCCAGCCCCACAGTTCGCTTGGGCTCAGATCCCCGGCACGCCGCAGCCGTCTTTTTGCCAGCCATGCTCACTCACACCCCCGGCCTTTCCCCGGCAGGAGAAATCCCCTTGAGAATAGCTGAGGAAACCGACATTGAGGCCAGCCAGGATCCCTGCCACAGGGCATAATGGGCTAGCAACTTTTTAACGGCAACGGCGGGATCCCATGGGACGGGCAAAGAAGGTGGTATTGGCCTATTCAGGCGGGGTGGATACTTCCGTCTGCATTCCCTATCTCAAGCACGAGTGGGGGGTGGAATCGGTGGTGGCCCTGGCAGTCGACTTGGGGCAGGGGGCGGAGCTGGAGGCCATTCAGGCCAAAGCCCTCAGGGCGGGGGCAGAGCAATCTCTGGTGCGGGAGGCTGTCCAGGCCCTCATTACCGACTATGCCTTCCCGGCCATCCAGGCCAACGCCCTCTACGAGCAGCGCTACCCCCTTTCCACGGCCCTGGCCCGACCCCTGATTGCCAAGCTGCTGGTGGAAGTGGCGGAAGAGGTGGGCGCCGATGCGGTGGCCCACGGCTGCACCGGCAAAGGCAACGACCAGGTGCGCTTTGATCTGGCTATTGCTGCTTTAAATCCCCAGCTCAAAGTGTTGGCCCCTGCCCGCGAGTGGGGGATGACCCGCGAGGAGACCATTGCCTATGGGGAGCGCTACGGGATCCCCATGCCCGTGCAGAAGTCCAGCCCCTACAGCATCGACCTCAACATTTTGGGCCGCAGCGCTGAAGCCGGCATCCTAGAAGATGCCGACCGGGAGCCGCCGGAGGAAGTGTATGCCCTCACCCGGCCTATTTCCCAGACACCCGACGAGCCCGCCTACGTGGAGATTGAGTTCGAGCAAGGGATCCCTGTCGGGGTGGATGGGCAGCGCCTCAGTCCCAAAGCCCTCTTCGAGCAGCTCAACTCCTTAGCTGGCCTGCATGGGGTGGGCCGCATCGACATGATTGAAAACCGCCTGGTGGGGATCAAGTCGCGGGAGATCTACGAGTGCCCTGCTCTAATGGTCTTGATCCAAGCCCACCGCGAGCTGGAAAGCCTCACCCTCACCCGCGATGTCATCCATTACAAGTACGGCATCGAGACCACCTACAGCCAGTTGATCTACAACGGCCTTTGGTACTCGCCGCTGCGGGAGGCTCTGGACGCCTTTATCCGCGCCACCCAGAAAAGCGTCACCGGTGTCGTGCGGATGCGGTTGCACAAGGGCCAGGCGGTCTGTGTGGGCCGTCGCTCTCCCTACTCCCTTTACAACCCAGAGCTGGCCACCTACGGGGAAGGGGATCAATTCGACCACCGCGCCGCCGAAGGCTTTATCTACATCTGGGGCCTGCCCACCCGTGTCTGGGCCCAGGTGCACCGGGGCCACGACTCCCATCCTGGCCTCAGTGGTGATTAAGCACTCCTGCGTGGTCGTTTAGAGGCTTTTGAGGTTCTCAATGGAGCAACAATGGGCTCTCTTCTCCGGATTGCCTGAGCAGATTGGTGGGCCTTTGGCTAGCCTGTCGGAGTCGAAATCAACATAGTGATTCTCAGGTTAAGGTGAGACCCCTGGGCCATTGATCGCGCCAGCGGGAC
>NZ_JANSHV010000215.1:0-4898 GCF_047461775.1 Synechococcus sp. R6-5 | reverse complement strand
GGTGTTGACCAGCTTGCAAGAGCAGCTCAAAGACATCAAGGTGATTTACGTGGAGTTTACTTCTGAGCAAGACCGCAAGCAGATTGACCAGATGTTGGATCCCTCTCATCTCCTCTGGCAGGGGGAGATTTCTCAAGGTAACTACGGCTGTCTCTGTTACCTGAGCAGAGCTTACGTTTAGGTAAAGTAGCTGAACAAAGTAAAAAAATGAGCCACGGAGCGGAACAAATACGACTCTCTCTCAGATCTAAGCTTCCTCTTTAGGTCTACCTGCATGTTATCTTGCCTGTAAAGTCATCTTATCCCCAACTGAACTGACTATAACTGGAAAAAACTATACTGGGCAGACAAGTCAGGAGAATTTCTAGCCATCTTGTAGTAGATGTCAGACTGGATACTTACAAACAAACTTCTAGCCGGGATCCAAGCCCAGCAAGCAGGAGATTTGCGACAAGCAGAGGCTATTTACTCCGAAATCTTGGCGGATTTTCCTGAGCATGCAGATGCCCTTCACCTGTTGGGAACGGTAGCTCAAGCCAGAGGAGACTCGGAATTGGCAGCGGCTCTCATTGCAGAAGCCATTGAGCAACATCCCGAAGTGGCTCTGTATCACCACAATTTGGGTGTCGTCTATGAGTCTTTGGGTCAACTCGAGGAAGCGCTATCCTGTTATCAGCAAAGCCTGAAACTGAATCCACACGCTGCTGGATCTGCCTTTCAAGCTGGAAAAATCTTAGTTAACCTGCGACGTAGCGAAGAAGCCATTGCCCTACTCAATCCTCTACTGGAAAACTCGGATGAACAGACAGGGATCCCTTTGGAAGAGGTGCATCTGAATCTGGCTATCGCCTACCGAGATCAAGGAGAACACGCTGTTGCCTTGGATCACCTGGAGAAAGCATTGGCTTTGGATCCCCAGTTAGAACAGGCTCGTTGGTTTTATCATCTCTACTTGCCGGCAGTCTATCAGAGTGAGGAAGAGCTCAACTCCTTTCGTGCTCGCTTTATCGAGCATCTGGATTGTCTTATTGAGGAAACTCCCCTAGAAACGGAGGAGCAACGTCGCACAGCGCTGTGGGCATCAGGACTGGGAACCAATCACTACCTACAGTACCAAGGCTACAACGACCTGGATTTGCAGAAAAAATATGCCCAGTTTGTTCAACGTATAGTCAACGCTTGCTATTCCCAGTGGAGATATCTTCCTTGCCAATCCCAACCAGGGGATCCCATCCGAGTTGGGTTTGCCTCAGCTTCCATGCGAGCTTGCTCTTACAGTCGCTTATCTCTGGGTTGGGTTAAGTACCTAAATGCTAATTGGATTGATGGACAGGCTAACTCGGAGCGAAAGTTTCAAGTCTTCGCCTATCACTTGGATCCCAGAACCGATTTCATGACAGACCGGTATCGTCAATATGCCGATGTGTTTCGACACATTCCCACCGGACTTGAGGATGCAGCCCGACAAATCCTGCAGGATCAGCTAGATATTTTGGTGTATTTGGAGATTGGTCTTTCACCTCTTATTCTGCAACTGGCTTCCCTGCGACTGGCACCGATACAGTGCTCCACTTGGGCTCATCCTGTAACTTCTGGGCTTTCTACGATTGACTATTTCCTCTCCAGCGATTTAATGGAGCCAGAGGATGCTCAAGAACATTATAGTGAAACCCTGATTCGTTTACCTCATTTGGGCACTTGCTTCGAAAAGCCGGTTTTGCCTCAGCAAAAGTGCTATCGTGAGGATTTCGGCCTGCGCAGAAACGCAGTGGTTTACCTAGCTTGTCAATACTTGGGTAAATATCTGCCCCAATATGACTATCTTTTTGCCGCTATTGCTCAGCGAGTGCCCAACGCTCAATTTGTTTTTTTGGCTCTACCCAATGCTGCTATTGCCCGACAATTTCGGGAACGGCTCACCCGGGCTTTTTCTTTGTATGGCCTCAATGTAGAAGACCACTGCCTGATCCTGCCCGGATTGGATTATCAAGACTACTTGGATCTCAACCGCTGTGCGGATCTCATGTTGGATTCCTACGGCTGGTCAGGTGGGATCACCACCCTAGAAGCCGTTGCGATTGGGTTACCTGTAATCACTTGCCCTGGAAAGCTGATGCGGGGCCGGCATACCTATGCCATTCTCAAAAGAATGGGGCTGGACAGTTTAATTGCCTCGGATCTGAAAAGCTACGAGGATTTGGCCGTAAAACTGGGATCCGATCCTGAGTTTCGCTACCACATGGCTGAGGAGGTTCGGCAGCGATGCCACCTACTCTTCGAAGATCGAGAATGTGTGGCAGCCCTGGCCCATTTCTTCCTCACCAGGAAGCCCGACGCCAGTAGTGGTTAGCCCACTGCGAAAAAGGGTTTTGCTCTGGATCCCTTCCTGAGGACAAAATTGGCTCAACGGCCCCACTACGCCCTTGAAGCTCCCTTCTCGAGGTCAACAGCGGAACAGCCCCCCCAGGCCGGTGCAAGCCTAAACGTGGGAAAATCCTGTCAGTGATCTGCATTTTGCTGAGAATTGCTCAGAGCATCGTAATCTAGAGGAACATTGACATCCGGTGTCCGGAGGAGTGCTTATGCCAGGGCTAGCATCGAATGCTTCTAGAGCTCCGCAGGGATCCCTGCAGAGGCTGTTCTTGGGCCTTTTGGCCTCGGCTGCGGTTTTGGCAGGTTGTGGAGGAAGTGGAGGGAGTACAATACCGCCTCTAGTGAACGTCTGCGAACAAGCCTTCAGCCCAGACTTTTTCGCTTCGATTGGCCTCCGCCGACAGGGGGATAGGCGCAGTGGAACCTTGGGGCCGAATAGCCTTTTGGAGTATTATTTTGATGAGAGGGGCAATATTCAAAATGCCCGGGAATTCCCACCCCCTCCCGGCACGTTTACCTTCTATTCAGATGCGTTTCTTTACTTTCCCTCTGCAGCCAACGTTACCGGGGTTACAATCCGGCTGACCAGCCCGGTTTTCGACCCGCTATTGGTCATCGGCAGCTATGACAGCAACCGGAGATTGGATCCTGACGTTTTTGTAAATGATGATGCTGCCCCTGGCAACTTTACCACCTCTGAGCTAACCATCCCCGTGCGGCAAGACCGCTGCTACTTGCTCCGGGTGGAAAGCTACTGGGCGCAAAATGCCTCTCCAACGGCTGGGCCGGGCAGCCCTGGGCGAGGCCCTTACACCATCGAAGTTGTGAGCGAAAGCTTTGCTGCTCCTCCTCCACCGCCTCAACGGCAACAGAAACCGGGCGATAGGGAAGACGGCGGCGGCGGTGATCGGGGAGGAGGCGTAGGTATTTAGCTCTGCCGTGTGAGCCTAATGGCGAAGCTGGCGCTACCACAGGTAGCCGTTCCTCGAATCGAGCGCCCGTCAGCGCTGACAGTGCCGCTCCAAGTGATGGTTGGGGTGCCACTACCCGCTGCCTTACCGCTGACAGAAAGTTGGTTGCCGATGAGCTGGCCACTGCGTTCGGAAAAGCTGAGAGAGGAAACGCTGATCTGGTTGCCCTCCTGACGAATGGAGACGGTTTCCTGGACGCCAGCCGCAACATTGACCTTGCACAGGGATCCCTGCCAGATAAAAGATCCTCCCTCGTAAAGCCACTCGCCGCTGAGGGCCAGCTCTGCCGCAGGCGTTGGCGTTGCCGGGGCAGGTGTGGCGGTGGGAGTAGGAGGTGGAGGCGGGGTGGGGGTAGGAGTACGAGGGACAAGCGGGGTGAATCGAGGGATAGGGGTAAGCGTCGGTGTCGGAGTGGGTGTTGGTGCTGGAGTCGGGGTGGGTGTCGGCGTTGGAGTGGGAGCAGGTTCGAGTGTAGGTGTTGGGGTTACTTCAGCGGTAGGGATCGGATCCGGTTCTTCCCGGCTATCGCGGATCGTTGGGCGTGGCCACAGCAAAAAGGCGGCCAGCAAAGCCATAACGCCCAGGGATCCCCCGGCCAAAACCCACTTCAGGTTGCTGTCGGAAGGTTGCAGAACCGTTTGGGGGGCAGCTTGCCGCAGAGGGCGAGTGCGGGGAGTATCGGTTCGTGCCGGCGTGGCAGGGCGAGCGACAGGGGGATCCTGAACGGTCGGGAGAGCGTTGCTGGCTGGGATCACTGTGGAGGGCGTTTTGGGAGTTTCATCCTCACTTTGGGGGGAGGGATCCGGTGTTTCCGGCGAAGCTTCTGCTGAGGAGGGTTCCCGCTCGGTGATGTAATAGGGGATCCCTGCACCTGGGGAGGGGGGAGAGACCGGCTCATCTTCGATGAGATCCAGATCCTCATCGCGGATATCTTCAAAGGCTCCAGAAGCCGATCCTGTATTGCGGGTGGTTTGGATTGGTGGCTTGGGGTCAGAAGAGGGTGGAGCATCCTGTTGAGGCTTGGCACTGCCGGTGGGCAGGATCACAGTGCTGGCTTGGCCACTAGAGAGTTGGGTGGTTGCCGTCAGGTCATAGGCTTGCAGCAGTCGTTCCCCCAGCTCCCGCATCGTTTGCGGTCGTTCGTCTGGGTTTTTTTTCAGGCAATCCATCACCACGGCTGCTAAAGGGGGTGGGATCGGCTGGGGGGCTGCCTTCGGGTTGATCTCGATTGGGCTTTCGTAGCAATGGGCGTGGATCCAGCTGTGCAGGGAGTCGGTTTCCAGCTGAAAGGGCATGGATCCCGTCAGCATCTCGTAGAGCACTACCCCAAAGGAGTAGATATCCGAGCGGGCATCCAAGGCTTTGCCCCGTATCTGTTCGGGAGAGGCGTAGCGAGCTGTGCCGATAAATCCTCCCCCTTTTTGGGTGCCCAGGCTGAGGGTGTGATCCGCCAGGGTTTTGGCCACGCCAAAGTCGAGGATTTTCAGTTGGGGGATAAGCTTGCCATTTTGAAAAACTTGCTCGATGAAGAGGTTGCTGGGTTTGATGTCGCGA
>NZ_JANSHV010000214.1:0-2558 GCF_047461775.1 Synechococcus sp. R6-5 | reverse complement strand
AATTCCACTTCCCCGAAGGGAAGCGACTGATTCATTAATAGTAAGTATCACCACTGATTGTGGCAATACTTGGATACGATTAGCATCTTATGGTAATAATACAGGCCCGAGTCCATTGGCTACGGCACCTGATATGACCACTGCATTTGTACCTACCCCATCACAATGGGCAACCAAGACAATAGATTTAAGCCCGTATGCTTCTCAAACCGCCGCCAGAATCAGATTCCAATTGCGAAGTGGATGGGGAAATGTTACTTATCTGGATGATATAAACATTAGTGCTGCAACCAATACACCACCAAGCGCTTCTTTTAATGTTTCATCAACTAACATCTGTGCAGGGCAAAGTATTACATTTACCAATACATCTACCAATGCTACTTCCTATAGCTGGTCCTTCCCCGGCGGAACTCCTTCAACAAGTACGGCTGCCAGTCCTACTGTAACATTTAATTCAGCGGGGACATATACTGTAACATTAACAGCTAGCAATTTAAACGGAACAAACACGGCAACAGCCAGTATTGTGGTGAATCCTTTGCCCACACCTACTATAAGTGGTGGCGGTACTATTTGTCAGGGAAGCTCTGTAAATCTTACTGCTTCTGGTGGTAATAGTTTTACTTGGAACACAGGTGCTAATACTGCTTCCATCAATGTAAGCCCTGCATCCACTACTACCTATACCGTTACAGCCACAGCTACTAACGGATGTACAGCAACTGCCACTGCATCGGTTACAGTACTTAACTGTTCTTCGCTGGATGAAGTGATGAATACCTCCAACTTTTTGGTGTATCCCAATCCGGCTACTGATATGATTACCATTGCTCTGCAATTGGCTTCTGCCGAACCGTTGAAAGGAGAACTGATGACAACACTGGGTCAGGTGTTGCAGCAATTTACCATTGCTCCATCTCAGCAGCAAATAACTTTGATCACAGACGGATTGTCTTCTGGAATTTATCTTCTTAGAATATCTGACGGAAAACAAGCGATAACACAACGCATCATGGTTGTAAAATAAATCAGAAAGCCCCGGTTACGGGGCTTTTTTGTTTGTGTTTTCTTACTAGGATTAAGCAATGATAGTCTTTGAAAATTCTTCGCAGAATGTGCGTATCTCATTTCGAACCATACGAAATGCATGCATAATTTCTTCTTCACTTCCGGTTGCTTTGTCAGGATCAGAAAAACTATGATGTATGCGAATGGAATTACCTGGTATGTACGGACAGTTTTCTCTGGCATGATCACATACCGTGATGATGTAATCAAAGGGTATGTTTAAGTATTCATTTACATGGTTGCTGGTATGATGACTGATATCAATTCCATCTTCCTTCATGATTTGTATGGCTCTCGGATTTACGCCATGTATCTCAATACCGGCACTGTAAATATGAGCTTTACCTTGTAACAGATTTTCTAAATAACCATGTACCATTTGACTACGGCAGCTATTACCTGTACATAAAACCAAGATTTTTTTCATTTAATACCTCCAACTGTTAGCGATGGCTACCAACGATAACATGATGGGTACTTCTATGAGTACACCAACCACCGTGGCTAACGACGCACCTGAATTAAGACCAAAAAGTGATATGGCCACGGCAACTGCGAGTTCAAAAAAATTGCTGGCACCAATCATCGCAGCCGGTGCACAAACCGGATGTGATAAACGGAGCAATTTTCCACCCAGCCAGGTTATAAAAAATATGAAGTAGGTTTGAATGGTCAGTGGTATGGCTATCAACAAAATGGTGTATGGATGATCCAGTATGTGTTCGCCCTGAAAGGCAAAGAGTAAAACCAGGGTTGAAAGCAATGCTAGTATGGAAACAGGATGAAGTGCCGGAAGAAATTTTTGTTCAAACCAATCCTTTCCTTTTCGTTGAAGCAATATCCGATTGGTCAGATAGCCCGTAGTTAGCGGTATAACAACAAAAACAACCACCGAAGTAATCAGTACTTCATACGGTATCTGTATGTTGGTTACTCCCAGCAGCCATTTTACAATGGGTACAAATGCAACCGGCAGAATAAGATCGTTGACTGAAACTTGTATTAACGTATAATTGGCATCGCCTTTTACCAAATAACTCCACACAAACACCATGGCTGTGCAGGGTGCGGCACCCAGCAGAATGGCGCCTGCCAGGTACTGGTCTGCATCTTCCGGAGTGATCCAGGTAGCATACAGATTTTTAAAGAAAATCCATCCAAACAATGCCATGGTGAAAGGTTTGATCAGCCAGTTTACAGTAACTGTCAGCGCCAGCCCTTTCCAATTTTTTGAAACACCGCCTATCGATGAAAAATCAATCTGTACCATCATCGGGTAGATCATCATCCAAACCAACACCGCTACCGGAATGTTGATGGTATATATCTGCCAGCTTTCAAGCACCGAAATAGAATTCCCCAGTATTTTCCCAAGACCAATGCCTGCAGCAATGCATAGCGAGACCCAAACGGTAAGGTATTTTTCAAAAAACTTCATGGGTTGAAATTTAATTACAGCGTTTCCATTAATTCCACTTCCCCGAAGG
>NZ_JANSHV010000213.1:0-2447 GCF_047461775.1 Synechococcus sp. R6-5 | reverse complement strand
CAGCAGTGTTCAGCGTAAATGTATCAGCGCCGGACATCCCTATTCTCCTTCAGACGGGAGGGATCCCTCCCCTGAGGGACAGGGATCCATTGGCGACGGCGGGACAGAGTCCTCCGCTGCTGCAGCAGAAGGGGAATCGGCGCCCGGTCGTGTCAGCAGTGGGGAACTGTCTGCGATCCCGGCTGCCCCGCCAGGGTTTAAGTCGGGGTTTGTGGGGCTGATCGGGCGGCCCAATGTGGGCAAGTCCACCCTACTCAACGCCCTGGTGGGACAAAAGATTGCCATCACCTCTCCCGTGGCCCAGACCACCCGCAACCGCCTGCAGGGGATCCTCTCCCTACCCCAAGCCCAGATCATCTGGGTGGATACCCCTGGCATCCACAAACCCCACCACCGCCTGGGGGAAATCTTGGTACACAACGCCCAGGCAGCCATTGCCGCTGTGGACGTGATCCTCTTCGTGGTGGATGGATCGGTGCCGGCAGGACGCGGGGATGCTTTTATTGCCGAGCGGATCCCTGCTGCTTCCCCCTGCCTGATCGTCTGCAACAAAGCGGATCTGCTTCCTCGGGATGCTGCCGTGCGCCAAGCTCACCAGGAGAGCTACCAAGCCCTGCGCCCCGGCGCTCCTGTCGTTTGGGTGTCTGCCTTGGATCCCAGCAGTTTGACACCCCTGATCCAAGCCACCATCGATCTGCTGCCCACCGGCCCCTACTACTACCCGCCGGATCTGGTGACGGATCAGCCGGAGCGGTTCATCATGGCGGAGCTGATCCGAGAACAGGTGCTGCTGCAGACCCGCGAGGAAGTGCCCCATTCCGTGGCCGTGACCATCGACCAGGTGGAAGAAACCCCCAACGTCACCCGCATCCTGGCCACCCTCTATGTGGAGCGGGACTCGCAAAAGGGGATCCTCATTGGCAAAGGGGGGGAAAGGCTCAAGCGGATCGGCCAGGCAGCCCGCCTGCAGATTCAAAAGCTGATCCTGGGCAAGGTGTACCTGGAGCTGTTTGTCAAGGTGCGGCCCCACTGGCGGCGCTCTGAGCACCTTCTGCGCGACTTGGGCTACAGCGCTACGTCCCCCTAGCGGGAATAAGCCATTTGCGTCAGCAGGACGGAGTTCTTATGCCCCCCTCTCCCCTTGTGGGTAGGAGACTGGGGTATTTGCGCGAGCAGCACGGCGTGCCTGGGGGGAATGCTGCAAAAATGCCCTAGACCTGCTTAGAACAGATACTGACTGGGATCCCTGCGTTAGCTTGGATAGCAAAGCCTTTGGAGTTCAACGGCAGTTTTTCTTATCGCTGCTTTGCCCCATGACCGCTTTCTATCCCGCTACGGTTCAACCCGGCGCCCGCACCCTGCCTGGCCACTACTACGTCTCCTCCAGCCGCTTTGAGGCGGAGATTGAGCAGATTTTTTATCGGCAGTGGTTCTGCGTGGGGCGCAGTGCCGATCTGGCCCAACCTGGAGACTTTTTGCAGGTGCAGGTGCTCAGAGAAAGCCTGATCCTGGTACGGGATCCCAAGGGGCAAGCCCATGCCTTCTTCAACCACTGTCGCCATCGAGGAACCCGACTCTGCAGCGAGCTCCAAGGCCATTTTGCCGATGGGATCCCTTGCCCCTACCACGCCTGGCGCTATGGGCTGGACGGGCAATTGTTGGCAGCTCCCCAGATGCACGAGGTGGAAGACTTTCGCCGTGAAGATTATCCCCTCCACTCCGCTGCCTTGGCAGAATGGGAAGGCTTCGTCTGGGTCAACCTCAGCCGCAATCCTCAGCCCTTCGATGAGGTTTTTGCCCCATTGCAAGGTCGTTTCCGAGAGTGGAACCTGTCCGCTCTGCGGCGAGGCCATCGTATTGAATACCACGTTCAAGCCAATTGGAAATTGCTGTTTGAAAACTACTCTGAGTGCTACCACTGCCCGCTCATTCACCCAGAATTGGCCCGCCTTTCGCCGGCTCGCAGTGGTCGCAACGACTTGATGGAAGGCCCCTTTTTGGGCGGCTACATGTTGCTCAATCCAGATGTGACCAGCCTAAACATGAGTGGCCAACGCAGCTTGCCCCTGATCTCCACCGTGCGAGGCGAGAACCAACGGCGGGCCTACTACTACACCCTTATGCCCAATCTATTCTTGAGCCTGCAGCCGGACTATGTCATGACCCACACTCTGTGGCCCCAGGGATCCGACCGGACGCGGGTTGTCTGCGATTGGCTGTTTGAGCCGGAGACCTTGGCGCTGGATGGTTTTGATCCCAGCGAGGTGGTGGAATTGTGGGATCGCACCAATCGACAGGATTGGCACCTGTGCGAGCTCACCCAGCAAGGGGTGGGATCCCGTGCCTATGAAGCAGGGCCTCTTTCCCATGCAGAAGGGTTGCTGCAAGCCTTTGGGCGGGAATACCGCCGGCAGATGCAGGAGCATGACTCTAGTCAATGATACGCT
>NZ_JANSHV010000212.1:0-10366 GCF_047461775.1 Synechococcus sp. R6-5 | reverse complement strand
TGCCGGGGTTAATGGCCGCATCCGTTTGGATAAAAGATACCCGCTTGTCAGGCACCCGAATCTCCCCGCTGGAACGGCCCAAAGCGCTGATGATCCCAGCCGTAACGGTGTTATCCAAACCCAGGGGGTTGCCGATGGCAATGGCCCACTGGCCCGGCTCCAGGGTTTCCGAGCGCCCCAGCTTCACGGTCGGCAGGTTCTGGGCGTTGATCTTCACCACGGCGATGTCCGTAACCGGATCCGAACCGATTACCTGCCCATCAAAGCTGCGGGTATCCTTGAGCGTCACCGTTACCTTGTCGGATCCCTCGACCACATGGGCATTGGTGATGATCTGGCCGTCTGGGCTGATGATGAACCCAGAGCCGGTTCCCTGCTGTCGCCGCTGCCGAGGGATGGAAGGGATCGCTTGGCCAAAGAAATCCCGAAAAAAGGGATCGCTGAAAAACTCCTCAGGAAAAGGCGCAGGGGCGCGCACCGTCCGCTCCGAATCAATGCGAACCACCGCCGGCCCCACCTTTTGGGCCACATCGGCGATGAAATTCAGGTTCAGTTGGGCCGGGGTTGTCGTCGTTTGGGCAGATACCCCCTTGCCCCCCATCAGAGCTGCTCCCAGCCCAATGCCCAGCAGCACCAGCAGCACTGACGAGAGAAGAGACTTCCAAGTGGAGATGGCAAAAGGCTGGAAAGAGGATTGAGCAGGTTGGGCGGAAGCTTCTGACCCGGGAGAGGGCTGGCCCGGCATGGATGTGCTGCGCTTCATAGCTACAAGAAGAGGGTTGGGATGCTGCAAGACTTCGGCCCCACGCAGGGGAAGAAACCTAGAGCCTAATCTAACATGGACAGCAGGGATCCCAGAGTGGGCAACCCTGGCGCTTTGCCGTACTTCCATCTGGAGCGAAGAGCAGCCGAATCTGCTCACCTGAGGTAGCCCATCTCCCATTCAGTTGGCTTTGATCACGATAGTGAGGCCAGGAAAGCTTTTGTTCCCGACTTTGGCCGGTTTGCAGCTAACGTAGGAATAATGAATGGGGGTAAGACCATGACCAACCCAGCCAGCCGCCTGTTGGCTCCTCTGCTTGGTGGATTGCTCTCGGCACAGATGGCCGCCCCAGTTTTGGCGCAAATGGGGCCCTTGCCACCACCGCCTGCCGGTGAGGGATGGCGTCCTGTGAATCCTCGCCCCCTTCCCCCTGGCCCTCAACCCCTGCAACCTGGCCAGCCCTTTCAACTGCAAACCACGTTGCTATTGCGCTCTGGGGATCTGATCCAGGCGGTGCATCGCTCCCCAGAAACCCTCTTGATTGCCCCTGGGGAAACCCGCGCCGTCAGCCTTAGCTTGGATACCCCTCTGCGGGACATCTACGGCAACATGGTCGTCCCGGCGGGGGCTGTTTTGGAAGGCCAATTTCAGCCGGTGAGCGGCGGCACCCAGTTTGTCTCGCGGGCCCTGATTTTCAACGGCCAATCCTACCCCCTCTATGCCCAGAGCCAGGTTATCCCGCTGCGTAAGGATCCCCGCCACACTTCCGGGGAAGCGATTGTGCAGGATGCCTTGATCGGGGCAGCCGCAGGAGCGATTTTGGGGGGCCTCTTCGGCGACCGGGTGATCTCGACGGAGAAAGTGCTGGGTGGAGCGGCGGCAGGGGCTGTCATCGGCAATGTAACGGCGCCGGAAGTGGCGGTGATCGACGCCAATGCCAACTTGACGCTGACGGTCACCCAAGATTTTCAGCCCTACCTGCCCTAGCGAGCCCCTGAAAACAGCTCTGGCCAGGGATCCCTTTCTAGGGACTGGCCGTGAGCCGATCCAAAATCTCGTCGTGGGAGAGGCCCTTGCGCACCCATTCCTCGCAGTGGTGCAGCCGCTGAGCCGTGCCGATGAGGAAGCGGTTGAGATCGGCCCCTAGGGATTCGCAGGTGGTCTGCACGCAGATGAGATCCCGCCCCGAAAGCAATGAGAAGAGGCTGGCCAGCATTCCCGCCTCTAGGTATCCGGCAGGCTCTTGCCGTGTAGAAGCTTCCTCCAGGTTGAAGCTGGCGCGAGCGGCCAGGGCAAACCCGGAATGGCGGATCCCGGCTTGAACCAAGCCGTGGTCGGCGGCGGAAAAGTCCAGCTCCAGGCGTCCCCAGCCGTGGGTAGCCCAGAGATCGCTGAGGGCATCCAGGAAGATCCCCATCGGCAATTCCTGCAGCGGCTGCTGGTAGTAGCCGGAAAGCTCGTCTTCAACACGGCGGAAAAATGCCTCTCCCCAATCGCGGCCACAGTTGTAGAGAATGACGCGGGTGGCTTGGCCAGTTTCATAGCGCAGGCCGGAGTAGAGAGCTTCCAGCAGGGGCATGGGAAAGGCCGCCAAGCGGTATCCTCCGCGGCTGTACAGCAGTCCGGTGTGGATGTCAGGGCGGATGTAGTAGGCAGGGCTAAAGCAGTGCCCAGGCAAGATCTGGTCTTGCAGAATCTCTTGCAGGGAGATCATGGCTATTCTCGCAGTCAGGTGGACAAGAGGGCGGGGATGGATAGATTGGGGAGCGGCTGGAATTTTTGGCGTGAGGGAATGAATGATTAAGGAGTGAGCTGTATAAGCTGTATACAGTAAATCGGGAGAAGGAGGTCGCTATCGGAGGGCGCAGGGAACTTTGGTGAATAGATTGAGGGCGAATGGACCTAGTTAACCAGCATGGATTTGGCCAAAAGCAGATAAGGACGGATCATCTCGCTCTCTTCTGCCCCAAAGATGTAGGTCAGGGAGTCGAGCATTAACTTGTAGGCAGGCTGGCATTGGTCGCGCATCTTGAACGATTTCAGGATCGTCTCCAGCCAGTAGAGCAATTTATCCCTCAGGTAGTCTTCGTCGTTGAGCAGCATGGCCATGCAGCAGTAGCGCCACACCATGCTCAGATCCCGGCGGCAGCGCTCCCAGGCCAGGTGACCATGCTGGCGGATTAAATTCGGCATCATCGGCTGAAACTTCTCCATCACCCGATCCAGCAGCTCTTGTTCTTTGGCCTGCAGAACCTGGTAAAGGCGGACCCGCTTCGGGATCCCTTCCACGTAGGCGTGTAGAGTTTTCAACTCGTCCGGGCGCAGATAGCGGCCTTCGCTTTGTTGCATCAGCTCGGCAACCCTTGAATTCATAGATAGAGCCTCCTTCAGTGGGCTTCACACAAACATTTCCGCCAAGGTGAGAGCCCGCTCCGGCGGAACTGTGGGCAGGTCAACCTCGGCCTCAGACCTAGAAGAAGAGGGGGAAGGGAACTGGGCCTGAGAAGTGGCGCAGACAGCTTGTAGCTCTTGCCAGTAGGGGGCAAGCAAACCCTGCTGATCCGCCGGCAGGGATCCCTGAACCACTGCCCGTAGCTGAGCGAGCGCTTGCGGCAACCCTAGGTACTGTTCCATCGCACCAAGAGTTACCTGCTGCACAGGGGTGGGATCCCCCAGCAACAGACTCAGGCCCAGGGAGCGCAAACAAAAGGCCAATTGACGAGCCAAGAGGCGCTGAGCCGGGGTTAGAGAAGGTTCTGCCCCCTCTCTGGCGGGATTGCTGCTGGGCAACGCTGTCGCGACGGGGGTTGGCCCCTGCTGTTGCAAAACCTTTTGGATCCAGGTCAGCTCTTGCTGTTGTAAGACTTGGTAGAGCTCCAGCCGTTCTTCAAAAGAGAGCGAGTAACGAATCAGGTCTTGCAGATCGTCGGGTGTTAGGTAACCCCCTTCTCGATCGGCAATGCGCTCCGGCCAAGAGTGAAGGTCATCCATGGGTGAAGTCTCCTTAAAAACAGAGGGCAAAACAAAACCGAGATCCCTGAACAAACCAGAGCTAGAGCAAAGCTCCGCCAAACAAAGCGGCAAAATCCTCAAGAGTAAAGGGATCCTCCGCTAGCAATTCCGGCACCGGCTCCACCCATGGGCGGATGCCCGACCAATTGAAGCCGGCAAAAAACTGTCCCACCGATTGGGCAAAGAGCATGGGGGACTGCGGCGGCGGCTCTTGAGCAAAGGGAGCCTTGGCCGGGGGTCGGTTATCCCAGTTCAACCCCTGCAAAAAGACCGCCAGCGGCTGGGTTAAGTCCAGATCGGTGTCTAAGTTGAAGGTGACCATGGGCGTTTCTCCAAAGTGTCGAGGGATCCCAGAGAGCCTTCAAAAGCCACAAGCAAGCCTCACAACTGGTGCAAACGCTGCTCGATCTCGCGGGCGCTGGCCCCTTCGGTGATCCAAAAATTGGCGGCATCAATGCGTTCTTGCCCGCCCAACAGGAACTTGCAGTAGGTTTCCCCCATGGCGTAGCACTGGATCTCAATGCAGCCCAGTTCTCGCGAGGTCATGGCGGTGAAAAATCCGGCAAACAAACCGGCATAGAGATGGCAAACCGGCTTGCCCACGTCCCCTAGGGTGCGAGCCACCATCGAATCGAACAGGTTGATGAACAAAAACCCCTTCTGCTTGGACTCGGTTTCCACCTCCCACTTGCCCCAGCCCTGAGCCGTAAAAGGCCACCACCAAGTCTCCAGCAAAAACAAAAGGTTGGACTGTTTTACGCCAATCCCATACTCCCGCTCGTACCACTCGGAGAAGTGCTTGGCATCGCGGATGCCCCAATCTCTGCCAATGGTGTACATCACCGCCGCCGAAGCATCTCCCACTTCCCGTTCCAGGCCTGTTTGCAAGCCCACAATAAAGTCTTCGCTGAGCAGGAGATTTTGCGTGTTGTTCCAGTCGATGATCGTGCCCTGATCTCGGTTGAAGCGGAAGAAATCGCGGTAACTGTAGTGGGCATGCTTGTCGCGGCCCACAGGCATGGTGACTGCAGGACGGGGATCCGGTCGAGATGGAGTGGTGACCATGGTGCTCTCCTGACAAAAAACAGATGAGTCTAGATCGCGATGCAACAGGATTCGGTGGGATTTAAGGGATCGATAATCGAGTCAGACGATGCAAATGGGCCAATGAGCCAATGAAATGAATAGCTAAACATTTGATAAACTTAGTCGGCTATTCGAGGGATCCAACATTGTTCAATCCTTGGTTGATTGTCTATAAGACAATGCCCGCTGAGCCCAAGGGATCCCTGAACATCAACAATCCATCAAACTTCCCGAGTTTGTGCAAGTGTACTGCCGATGATGCGGAAATCTTCATTTTCTAGCTGCTTAACAGTAGAGCGAGTGATGATCTTGCCCTGCTCCACCAAAACCTTCCCCGTCCGTGGGTGCAGCAGGTCTTGTTCGGCCCGCCGACCGATGAGCACTTCGATATCCCTCAGCGAGTTCACGTACATCCCCGGCGGCAGCTCCACCACCACGCCATCGGAAACCACCCGCGCCTGACAGGCCAGCCGGGAATTGCTGCGGGCGCTGGTAATGGTCTCCAGAGTCTTGGCCTCGCGGGGGGTGATGGGAGTGAGGCTTTCCATTCCCTCTTTGACGTAAACATGACAGGTGGCGCAGAGGCCGCGACCGTTACATTCCCGCGAAACCTGCAGCTCCTCCGACAAAATGGCCGACAGCAGATTGCTGTAGGTATCGACCTCCGAGACACGAGATAAAGGCTCTAGCCGGATTTGTTTAACCATAGACGGGATCCACATTAAGGGCAGACAAAAAACCCCGGCGGGCAGGATCTACTGCATAAGCAACGCAAACCAATCACAAAAATTGATTGATCCCTTCCCCTGCAACCCCCTTGCAGGTCTACAGCAACACCTGAGTCCCCAGTCAATCAAACCAGAGCACTTCACCAGAGCACTTCAAATGATGAGCCCTGCACCTGTGACCCTGGGAGAGGCTGCATTCTTTACTTAACTTATATTCTGGATCTGGAGCAGGTTATTCTGGATGGAAGTGTCATAATACTTAACTACGAATAAACACGGAATTTTTTTTATCGGCTAGAAAGTTACAAAGTGAAATCACGTAAATTGGAGAAAATGACAATCCTTTCGTAAATATTTATCGCAGATCTCCCCCGGTCGTTCTGTCGGCAAGGTAAATCTTAAGTAGAACCTTCACGGTCTTTTATTGGCAATTTTGTTACAGAAGGATGTGCTGAAGTTTGCCGTAAAAGCGTATCGAGCCATTTGCTATTCCCTTCATAATTTCTTTAAAGTAGTCCCCCATTTTGTCTGTAAATCGATCTTTTCTGTTTTTGTTGGCTTCGTCGATTGGGAGCTATTGCCATGGAACCACGCCAGCGGGATCCGCAAACGTTGCAAAACCTGTTGCGGGCTGCCTACCAACAGCTTTTGGAACGCCAGCCCTACCAGCACGAGAAAACAGGAGAGCTGGAGAAAATCGAGCAGGACTTCTTGCGGGGGCGGATCGGGATTAAGCGCTTGGTTCGCCAGATTGGGGGATCCCGGCTCTACCGGCAACTCTTTTTCAGTGCCGGCTGCAACACCCACTGTGTAGAGCAGGGCTTCAAGCACTTTTTGGGACGGGCCCCGGCCAGCAAGGAGGAGGTGGCCGCCTACCACGACATTTTGGTGCACCAGGGCTTGCAGGCCATGGTCAATGCCTTTATCGACTCGGAGGAGTACCGCCACCAGTTCGGCAACGACCATCTGCCCCACCCCCGCCAACGGCTGAGCGGCCACCCACCTTTGGCCTACTTGCTGACAAACCAAATGCACCGGCGCCATGAGCTGGGGATGCAGGGATCCCCGCTTTTGCACAGTTTGGCGGCGATGGAAGTGGGGATCCCTTAGGCAGTGGGGCCGGGGAGGAAGTCGAGGGTATAGGCTTGGCGAACCTCCAGACCCGCTGCGCCGATCCCCAGGGCCACCATCTCCTGAAAGTAGGTTTGCCAGCGCTGGTGGGTCATGGCGCCGATCCCCAGCGTGGCGGCATCTCCACTGGTGAGAAGGCCGTAGTCTTTTAGGGCTTGGTGGGCGTAGGCCAGGAGAGCCTCGCTCATGTTGGGGTTGTCTTGGCGGATGAGGCGGTTGCCGGGGCGGGGATCCTCTAGGTAGCTCTGCCAGCCCTGGATGGAGGCAGCTACAAATTTTCGCACCTGCTCCGGGTGCTGTTCGGCAAAGGGGCGGGTGGTCTCCAGGGTGGTGGCGTAGGGGGAATAGCCGTAGTCGGCCAGCAGAAAAACGACGGGATCAAAGCCCCCCTCCTGGCGCACGCGGAAGGGCTCGGAGGTCACATAGCCCTGCTGGGCAGAAGACTTGTCCAGCAAGAAGGGCGTGAGGCTGAGGTTGTAGGGGCGCTTCTGCTCGTCGGTAAAGCCAAATTTGGCCCGCAAAAAAGGCCAGTAGGTGAGGTTGGCCCCCGGTGACACCCAGATGGGCTTGCCCCGCAGGTCTTCCAGGCGCTCGATGCCCACCCCTGGATGGGCCAAGAGACACTGGGGATCCTTCTGGAAAAAGGCGGCCACGGTGAGAACAGGGATCCCAGCTTGCAGAGCCGCCAGAGCGTCGGGGCTGCCGCCGAGCACAAAATCTGCCGCTCCCCCGGCTAGCAGTTGCAGCACGTTAACCGCCGTTCCCCCCATGCGGATTTCCACCTGCAGACCGTAGTCGGCGTAGATGCCGGTGGCCAGGGCTTGGTAAAAGCCGCCGTGTTCGGCCTGGGCGTACCAGTTGGTGACCAGTCGCAAGGGCCGGGATCTGGCCGAAGAGGGGCGGGAGCCCGCTCCTACTGCTAGCAGAGCAGCTCCACTGGCCAAAAAACGCCGCCGCGGCCAAGGCTCTGGAGTTACACCGGACATAGGCAGGGATCCTCAGGCAGCCACGCTTTCAGTATCTCGCAAGTAGACCAGTTTTTCCTCAGGCTGGCCACCCCTTGGAAGAGGAGCTGTTGGGAGGCGTCTTCGATTTATATTTGCAAAGCAAGCGGGATCCCCTTCTTACAAGGGGCAAGATCGACATTCCAAGGGGTAGGGCATGGGCAAGGTGTATCTAGTGGGGGCAGGGCTGGGCGGGCGGGCGGGCCTGACGCAGGGAGCACTGGAGATCCTACGGCAGGCTGAGGCTATCTGGATCGACGAGCTGGTGGATGAGCGCTTGTTGGCAGAGTTGCCGCCGCAGGCGCAGGTGTGGCGACGCTCAGGAGAAGCGAGCTTACAGCAGGGCATCCTCTGGTTAATTCAGCGCTGTCGGGAAGGCAAACAGGTGGTTCACCTCAAGTCAGGGGATCCCTTGATCTTTGGCCGCGCTCGCGAGGAGATCCAAGCCCTTAGGGAGGCGGGCTGTCCCTTTGAGATTTGGCCGGGGTTGTCGTCGGCCCTGGCTGGCCCCCTCTGGGCAGGGATCCCCCTGACCGATAAGCACTTAAGCCGCGTTTTTGCCGTGCTGACTGCCCACGATCTAGAGGCCTTGCCCTGGAGCGCCCTGGCCCAGTTGGATACTTTGGTGATTTTGATGGGATCCCGGCAGCGACAGCACATTGGCGCACGGCTAGTGGAGTCTGGGATCCCGGCAGACCGACCGGTGGCCTTGATCTGGGGGGCGGGGCAAGCAGAGCAGCAGGTGTGGGTGGGCACCTTGGCCGAGCTGCAGCAGGAGGCGGGTCAGGCAAAGTTGCCGGGCCTACTGGTGGTTGGGGAGGTGGTGCGGCTGCGGCAGGACTTTTTGCCGGGGATCCCACCCTTGCCGCCACCGGCTCCTTTGGCAGGCAAGACGGTGCTGGTTACCCGTTCTGAGGGGCAATCACCAGCTTTTTGTGAGTTGCTGCAGGCCCAGGGGGCGCGGGTGCTGGAGATGCCGACCCTGGTGATCCAGGCGCCCACGAGCTGGGATCCCTTGGATACAGCCATTGCCAACCTGGAACAATTCGACTGGCTGCTGCTGACCTCTGCCAATGGAGTGCAGGCTTTCTTTGAGCGGCTGCAGCGGCAGGGGCGAGATAGCCGAGCACTCCACTCCCTGCAAGTGGCGGTGGTGGGATCCAAAACCGCTTCCGTGCTGGCCCAGTACGGCATTCGCCCGGATCTGATGCCCTCCGAGTTTGTGGCCGAAGCCCTGCTACCCATTTGGCCGCAGCCAGTGCAGGGGCAGCGCATCCTCTTTCCCCGCGTTGAGTCAGGAGGGCGGGAGGAGCTGGTACAGGGGTTGCGGCAGCGAGGAGCAGAGGTGGTGGAGGTGGCCGCCTATCAGTCCGCCTGTCCGGCGACAGCGGATCCCCAGGTGGTGGAGGCTCTGAAGGCCCGTCAGGTGGACATCCTCACCTTTGCCAGCTCCAAGACGGTGCAGCATTTTGCCCACTTGATCCAGCAGGCAGGGCTAGGCCCTGAGATCTGGGATCCACCCGTGCAGATTGCCGCCATTGGCCCCAAGACGGCCGCAACCTGCAAGGCTGCATTTGGTCGAGTGGACATCGCAGCCCAGGAGTATACTTTGGAAGGATTGGTGGAAGCCCTCATCCAAGCGACCAACCGTTCTACCTAGCCTTTTCAGGCCGTTCGCGGTAGCGGTGCAGAGTACCCAGGTGCTCCTCATAGTGAGCCCCCATCAGCCAAACGGAACTCTCCTGGCCCGGCATCCCAATAGATACACCCAGACACCATGTGGCAGACGGCCAAGCTCTACGAAGACATCCTTTACGAAAAAACGGATGGCATTGCCAAGATCACCATCAACCGTCCCCACAAGCGCAACGCCTTCCGCCCCAAGACCATTGCCGAGCTGATCGATGCGTTTGCCGATGTGCGAGAGGATCCCAGGATTGGAGTAGTGCTCTTAACAGGCGCCGGGCCCCATACCGATGGGAAGTACGCCTTCTGCGCCGGCGGGGATCAAAGCGTACGGGGCGAGGCCGGTTACCTGGATGAGGCCGGGATCCCTCGTCTCAATGTGCTGGATCTGCAGCGCATCATCCGCTCTTTGCCCAAGGTGGTGATTGCCCTAGTGGCAGGCTACGCCATTGGGGGTGGCCATGTTTTGCATCTCATCTGCGACCTGACCATTGCCGCCGATAATGCCATCTTTGGGCAAACCGGCCCTAGGGTGGGCAGCTTCGATGGGGGCTTTGGGGCCGCCTACCTGGCGCGAGTGGTGGGGCAAAAAAAAGCCCGCGAGATTTGGTTCCTCTGCCGCCAATACACCGCAGCCCAAGCCCTGGAGATGGGTCTGGTGAATGCGGTGGTGCCGGTGGAAGAGCTGGAAGCTGAAGGGATCCGCTGGGCGCAAGAAATTCTCCAGCACAGCCCCTTAGCCATCCGCTGCCTCAAAGCCGCCTTCAACGCCGACTGCGATGGGCAGGTGGGGCTGCAGGAGTTGGCCGGAGATGCGACGTTGCTGTTCTACATGACCGAAGAAGCTGCTGAGGGCAAACGCGCCTTTTTGGAAAAGCGCCCACCTAACTTTCGCCAGTTTCCCTGGCTGCCATAGTTTGTTTGTTTTCATTAATTCCACTTCCCCGAAGGGAAGC
>NZ_JANSHV010000211.1:0-8855 GCF_047461775.1 Synechococcus sp. R6-5 | reverse complement strand
GGTTTTGGGGGTTAGAGGCATGCTCTACCATCAGTACGAAGCTGCCCTGACGAGCAATGATGTGCCCACCCTGAACCGCCTGTTTTGGGATGGCCCCCAGGTGGTGCGCTTTGGTGTGGGGGAAAATCTCTACGGGGGAGACGAGATCAAGGCTTTTCGCCAACGGCGTCCTCCCACGAATTTGGCCCGCGAGATGCTGCGTTTGCAGGTAGTCACCTTTGGGGCGGATTGCGGCTCGGTCACCTTAGAGTTTCGCCGTCCGGTGAACGGGATCCCTCGCTTGGGCCGCCAAAGCCAGATGGGGTACAGGTTCCCCGATATCGGCTGGAAGATTGTCTCTGCCCACGTGTCGTTTTTGCCGGAAGATCAGGGGGAAATGCTGCGCAAAAGCTGCGGATCCACCTCGCCCACATAGGTATTCAAGCCAATGGCTGTGGCGATCAAAGCCCCATCCACCTCCACCCGCCGATACTGGGAGATGGCCTCTGCCAGGGGCACATCCACCACCCGCCGATTTTGCCAGGCCACCATGCGGTCGTATTTGCCTTGGGCGATCAAGTCCACAGCAGCCACCCCAAAGGCTGCTCCCAGCAGGCGATCCAGAGGAGAAGGCGTACCTCCCCGCTGCAGGTGGCCCAAAACCATAACCCGGGTTTCGATGCCGGTGCGCAGGGCGATCTCATTGCCGATGTAATGGCCAATGCCGCCGTAGAGAGACTGCCCCAGGCTGTTGGTGTGGGTCACCGGCTCCCCCGACTCGGTGCGAACCGCCTCTGCCACCACCACAATGCTGAAGTTATTGCCTCGCTCTTTGCGGTCGCGGATTCTTTTGCAGACATTCTCCAGCTTGTAGGGAATTTCCGGGATCAAAATCACATGCGCCCCCCCGGCAATGCCAGCGCTGATGGCAATGTGGCCAGCATCCCGCCCCATCACCTCCATGACCATGACTCGGCTGTGGCTGATGGCCGTGTAGGTGAGCTGATCTAGGGCTTCCACAGCCACGCTCAGAGCTGTGTTGAACCCCACCGAATACTCGGTGGCACCGACATCGTTGTCGATGGTCTTGGGGATCCCGACAAAGTTCCAATCCCCCTGCAGGGCCAGTTGCCGGAGAATGGCCAAGCTGCCATCCCCCCCCACCCCAATGAGGGCATCCAACCCAAGCCGGTGGTAGCCGGTGATCACTTCTGCCGAGCGATCCACCAAGCTGCCATCGGGCATAGGGTAGGCGAAGGGGTTGCCTTTGTTCACGGTGCCCAAGATGGTGCCGCCGTAGCGCAAAATGCCGGAAACCCGCTTCACATCCAGCAGCTCCGCCTCCACCGGTCGAGCCATGAGTCCTGCCGTCGCATCTTTGATGCCATAAACTTCCATATCGTAGTCGCGGGCCCGCCGCACCACTGCTCGAATCACAGCGTTGAGGCCGCCACAATCGCCGCCACTGGTGAGGATCCCGATTCGCTTACGTTTGGGCATAGAGCTCTAGTTAAAGAAAGGTGAACATCCTGAACAGAGATAAGGGTCTATATCGCTTGCAGAGAATCCCTACTCAATCGCAAACTACGGATGTGATCCAGTCGATCATTATCCCAATTATCTTGGTTCAATCAGCTCTGGAGAAACACCTTCTGGTTGGGGGAGTGCTGAAAAAGAAGAAATTGAGGGATCCATACAGCCCAGCAAGATCAGGTCAGCTTGCGTTCCCGGTGGGGTTTGGGGTTGGCGATCAAGCCCAGCCGTTAAGCATCCTTCACAAAAAGGATTAAGAAACATTGCTGCACAAGCTGCCGATTAGGAAAGACTTCTATATCTCTGAGGATAGATCTTTCCAAAAAAACTTGGGGGCAACAATCCACTCAAAAACTGAAATTATTTGTTAAGCAGGGATGATCAAGACCTGGTCAACCCGATGATAGGGATGAGGATAGAGATAAGGCATCCAGTCTGATTTGGGAGCAGTACCATGACTCAAACCATTGCCCAGTGTGCTCTACAAGGGGCCTCAGAGTTGCTCAGCCGCTACCGGCAGGGAGAGCGCCATTTTCCCCAGTCCTGCTTGGAGTATGCCTTTTTGAGGGGGGTCGATCTGCGAGGGGCCAATCTCGAGGGATCCGATTTGCATGGGGCTAACCTGCGCTACGCCAACCTGCGGGGCAGCAATCTGGCGAAGGCTGATCTGCGCTGTGCCGACCTGCGCTATGCCGACCTTGAGGGAGCCTGCTTGGAAGGGGCCAATTTGAGGGGATCCCTCTACAATCACAGCACCTGCTTCCCGGTGGGGTTTGATCCGGTGACGGCAGGGATGCAGCCCTTTGAATTTTGATTGGGGAAGGAGAGGGGATCCCTGAGCCCTCAGGCCAAGGGAAAGCGCTCCCGCAAATCTCGAATCACCGGAGCGGGCACCAGATGATCGATGGGGCCGCCCAGCTTGGCGACTTCCTTCACCAGGCTGCTGCTGACAAAACTGTGCTCGCTGGCGGTGGCAAGGAACAAGGTTTCCAGTTCGGGAGCCAGCAGCTTGTTGGTGTGGGCCATTTGCAGCTCCACATCGAAGTCCGACAAAACTCGCAAGCCGCGCACGATCACCTTTGCCCCCCGTTGGCGGGCATAGGCCACCGTCAGACCTGAAAACGTATCAACTTCAACATTTTTGAGATGGGCTGTGGACAGGCTAATCTGGGCTTGCCGCTGCTCTGGGCTGAACAGAGGGGTTTTGTTGGGGTTTTTCAAGACGGCGACGATTACCTTGGAAAAAAGACGGCTGGCCCGCTCGATAACATCGAGATGTCCAAGGGTAATCGGGTCAAAGCTGCCGGGGTAGAGGGCGATCATGGCCAACCTCGTGCTATTCCTCACCCTACCTGGTCTCGGGCCCAAGCCAAATAGGTTGTGCTCACTTGAGTGGCTGCCAGAGCCAGGATCTCGGGCTCAGCGTAGGGGTGCAGCTCTCGCAGCCGTTGTTCCAGGCGGGGATAGGCAGTTGCGGGCAATTTGAGCAGGATGAGGAACTCGGCATCGGTCTGCAGGGATCCCTGCCAGCGATAGTAGGACGTGATCCCGGGCAAGACCTGGGCACAGGCCACATAACGTTCGGCCACCAAGGTATGAGCCAAGCGATGGGCCTCGGCTTCGGATCCCACTGTGGTCATGACAACCGCGAGGGTATCGGGTGTGATCTTGTCGTCCATGCGGGGCAGTGGTTAACCAAGCGGTTCCTCCCTATCCTATCGCCCGCCAAGTTAGACGCTCCTAGCTCAACGGGGGCCTAGATTTGCCGAAATAGGGCCGCTTCTGGTGCCAGCGCCAGGCAGTTTGAATGATCTCGGCCAGGTCGGTGTAGAGAGGTTTCCAGTTGAGATCCCGAAAGATGGCACCGGCATCGCCCACCAAGCGCGGGGGATCCCCAGGTCGACGTGCTCCCATTTGCACCGGGATCCGCTTTCCGGTCACGGCTGCTGCGGTGGCAATGACCTCTTTGACGGAAAAGCCTTGGCCATTGCCCAGGTTGTAGGCTGCTGGTACGGGTCGGCCAGAGGCCAGCGCTTCTACCGCCAACACGTGGGCTTGAGCCAGGTCGGTGACGTGAATGTAGTCGCGGATACAGGTGCCATCGGGGGTATCGTAGTCATCTCCAAAAACCGTGATGTGAGGACGTTGGCCGCCGGCGGCCTCCAACACCAAGGGGATCAGGTGGGTTTCCGGGTCATGGGCCTCCCCAATTTCACCATCGGGATCGGCTCCGGCGGCATTGAAGTAGCGCAGGCTAATGGATCGGATCCCGTGGGCAACCTGGAAATCTTGCAAGATCTGCTCCACCATTAGCTTGCTCTGGCCGTAGGGGTTGATGGGACGTTGCGGATGACTTTCGGGAATGGGAATCCGCTCTGGCACCCCATAAGTGGCACAGGTGCTGGAGAACACCAGGTAAGGGATCCCGTGATCCCGCATGGCCTCCAACAAACTCAGGGATCCGGCCACGTTGTTGCGGTAGTATTTGCCGGGATCCTTGACCGACTCGCCCACATAGGCATATGCAGCAAAGTGAATCACCCCTTCCGGGCGATAGTGTTGGATGACTTGATCAAGCCGCTTCCGGTCGGCAAGATCCCCAATCTCCAACGGCCCCCAGCGAACTGCCCAGGGGTGCCCGTAAACCAAGTTGTCGTAAGTGATGGGCAGATGGCCAGAGGCCGCCAGAGCTTTGCAGGTGTGGCTGCCGATGTAGCCCGCCCCGCCGGTAACCAGGAGACGCATACGCCAGCTTAGATAGGGATCGCACACAGGATAAAGGCTGCCGACGGGATCCCTTCAAGCTCCAAAAGCTTCTTTGGCGGCGTACATGACCTCCACACTGATCTCGGTCAAGCCCCGTTCGCGGGCAAATTTTTCGGTGTTGCGTTTAACCTTGCCGCGCACAAAGCCGGGCACCTTGTTCAGCTCCGCCTGGGCTTCCCGCGTCCAGATGAGGTCGGAATCGGCGCTCAGGCTCTTGTGAATCACCTCCTTGGTGTCGTGGCCACCGAAGATCTCCAACAGGTGATCTTCCATGCCCAGGGTAAAGGAGTTGTAGATCAAGTCCACAATTTGGTTGGCGCCCTCGTAGCCCAAAAAGGGCCGGTAGCCGATAGGGAAATCCTGCACGTGGATGGGGGCCGAGATGACCCCACAAGGGATCCGCAGCCGTTTGCCCACATGCCGCTCCATCTGGGTGCCGAAAATCGCAGCAGGTTCCGCCTGGGCAATCGCATCCGCCACGCGGGTGTGATCCTCCGTCATCAAGATCTGATCGCAATACCCTCCCACCTCTGCCTGGAACCACTCCCCATCGTAGGTGCAATAGCTGCCCGCCCACACCACGTGGATCCCCATCTCGCGGGCCAGGATTTTGGTGATGGCCGCCGCGTGGGTGGAATCCCCGAAGACCACCGCTTTTTTGCCGGTTAGGTTTTGGCAGTCGATGGAGCGGGAAAACCAGGCCGCTTGGGAAATGTGCAGGGTTTGCTCCTGGATGTAGGCTTCATAATCGACAGGGATCCCTTGCTCATTCAGGATCTTCTGGATCTGGCGGATGAAGCGGGCCGTTTCCACCACCCCCATCGGGGTGATCTCAATGTAAGGCATGCCGAATTCCTGCTGCAGATAGCGAGCTGTCATCGGCCCCAGCTCCCGGTAGGGCACCACATTAAACCAAGCCCGCCCCAGGTGTTTGAGATCGTGGACACTGGCCCCTTGCGGGATCACCAGGTTGAGCTGGATCCCCAGATCCCGCAGCAGCACCTTCAGCTCCCGCAGATCATGGGCATTGTGAAACCCTAGGGTGGAAATGCCAAGGATGTTACAGGAAGGCCGCTCCGTCTTTTGGGGCAGGCCGTCTAACTCCCCGCTTTTGCGAGCTTTGGTGATATAGAACTCCACAATCTGCTGCAGGGTGCGATCCGCTGCCTGCAATTCGTTAACCCGGTAGTGGTTGACATCTGCCAGCATTACGTCGCAGCGACTGGCCAACTGGGCCTGCCGGACAAAGTGATGCAGATCTTCCTGCAAAATGCTGGAAGTGCAGGTGGGGGTGACGACGATCAAATCCGGCTGCTCCTCCCCGTCTTTGCGGACGATGTTGCGAATCACCTTTTCGTCGGATCCCCGCGCCAACACCTGCCGGTCAACGACGCTGGTGGTTACCGGAGTAAAATCCCGCTCTCGCTCCAACATGGAACGCATCACGTTGAAATAGTCGTCTCCCAGAGGAGCGTGCATGATGCTGTGAACGTTTTTGAAGGAGCTGGCCACCCGCAGCGTGCCGATATGGGCAGGGCCAGCGTACATCCAATAGGCCAATTTCATGGGCAGCCTCTCAAGAAAGCCAGAGACAAAATCAAGGATCCCAACCCACCGCCGGATGTGCACCTGCTGGGAATCTCTCCTGGCATTGTAGAACGCTCAGCAGCCGGCATCCCTTGGCTGTTATCCTCCGTAACTCCCAACCGAGACGCTCCCAAGCCAAACTCGATCAAAAGAAAAACAACCCTGCCAAGGCAAGTGTGATTACGGGGATCCCTCTACTCCGCCCAAAGGGCTTGTTCCATCCTAGAAATAGGAGCGATGGATACCCATCTGGCTCCAGAGCCCAAGCTGAGGAACTTCAGGGATCCTGACAGGGAATCGGCTGGTGGACAAGAGCAGAGGAGTTTTTGTATTTTTTGTTACATGTTAACTTTTGGAGACAAAACATGTAGCTCTACAACGTTGAGCAGAGATTCTTGTTTACAGAAGCAAGCTTTCCGTTGGAGAAGGCAGACTAACAGAGGGAAGAGAGATGGCTAATGTTTCCCTGAATACAAGCTCGACACAGAGAATTGTCGATGGCTAGTAATTTTGCGCGCCGTAACCGACCAAAGGCTGCTGCTTCTTCAAAGGTTGAGGTGAAAGCTTATGGGTTCCACAACGATTTCTTGGCAACGTGCTCGCAGAGCTCCTCAGGAGCTGACCGGTTCCATGACTTCTGTGCTTTTCAAGTCCACGGGTCGCCTGCGCGACTGGTTGCAGGCTCCGTTGCGTCCCATTCAATCGGCTATCGATAACTTCAGCATCCGCGATCCACGCTTGGCCCACTTCCTTTGCCAGTGGATCCCGGCCCGCTGCCCCTTTGAGCGAGATGTGGTGCTGTTTGGCCATAAGGTGATGCACATTCCGCCCATGTGTAAGCTCAACCCCCTCTACGACCAGGTGGCAGGGCTGCGCTTCCGGGCTTTGTCGTTTCTGGCGGAGCGAGGAGAAGACATTAGCCGTTACCTGTAAGGCAGCTTTTTCCACTAAATCTTTTTTCAAGGGATCCCTGGCCATCCAAAGCCTGCTGCCAAACTCCGGAGCGGATCCCATTAGAAGCGGGTCTCAAACTCGATGGAAATGACATTGTTGCCCTCGAGGTCGGTGCTGGCGCGGGTGAGGGTTTGCTCGTTGAGGCGGTAGCGGGCGCTGTAGCGGGTGGGCTGAAAGGGATCCGTTAGGTTGCGCTGCACCGAGATGGAAGTGGCTGGCCCCAGATCGCGGGCCACCTCCAGCGCTAGCCCTATCGAGGAGCGGTTGGCAGCGCGGGTATCGACCTGGGGGACGGGGCTAATGCGCACCTCGTCTAGGCCCAGGGTGTCCCGCAGCGTGTCCAGCACATCGTTGAGCAAGGCAGTTCCGGCCAGGCCGGCCACTCCCGCTTCGGGGTTGAGGCGGGCCAGAGCTGTGCCTCCCAGGAGGGCGACGATCTCTTCGGGGGAGCGGCTGGGGCTGCTGGAAAGGGCCAGAACCCCGTTGCGGGGATCCGCCTCAGCCAGCTGGCTGGCCCGCCCGTTGACCGTGGCGAAAATCTCGATGCTCTGCTGGGATCCCGGCAGGTTGCGGTTGGTGTCGAAGGGGGAGAGCTCTTGGGGAAAGCGATAGACCTCGATGGCCTGGGTCATCAAGCGCAGGTTCAGGAAGGGATCGAAGGGGTTGTCTAGGTCAAAAGTGGCGGTATTGGAGCGGGAGCGATCCAGGCGAAAGTTGGCAAGGGGCAGGTTGATGCGGCCTCGCTCTAGGGCAATGGTGCCCGCTGGGCGCAGATCCTGGGGAGTGCCAAACAGGCGCAAGGTGCCGGCAGCATTGAATTCAAACAGATTGGGACGCTGCACGCGGATCCCTGGCCCCAAGACCAGCTCCAGTCCGTTGAGCCGCGGCTGCCAGAAGGGATCCGGCGAAGTCGAGCCGGCGGCAGCTGTTGCGGCCTCAGGTTCTGCCCGGCGGGGGCTGACATCCACGATCCCTTGAGAAACCTCCAGCCGCCCCTCGAGCAAAGGTTGCAGAAGCAGCCCTCTGACAGCCACCTCGCCGTCCAGATGGCCAGTGTAGAGGTTGGGCAGGTTGAGCTGGATCCCTTGGAGTTGCAGAGTTAAGGGTGGCGAGGTTTCGTCCATCTGCAGGGCACCGCGAGAGTTGACGGGCAAAAAGCCTTCAGCCAAAAGGGATCCACCCCCCAACTGTCCCCGCAGCTCCTGGACTTGCAGCTGATTGAGGTTAAAGGCGATCTGGCCTGTGAGGTCGGTAATGGGCTCCGGCAGGGCTGCCAGCTTGAGGATCCCCGAGTTGACGCTCAAGTTCCCCTGCAGGCTGGGCTCTCGCAAGGTGCCGCGGATGGCCAGCTCCAGTTGGCTTTGGCCGCCTTCCCAGCGCACCTGGTCGGTGAGGAGATTGATCAAGCGCAGGCCGCCGTTCTCAGCCTGTAAGCTCAGGTCGATCTGATCCTCTTTGGCTTGAACTTCGGCGAAGGGCAAGGTGTAGGGCACCAAGCCGGCAATGCGGATTGGCTCGTCGCCGTTGGCGAGAAGAGTGCTCTTCAAGCGCAGTTGTCCTTGTTGGTAGTCGAATTGTCCCGCCACCTCCCGCAGGGGCACTTGGTTGATCTGGGCGTTGACCACTGTCAGGGATCCGCGGGCATGGGGATCCCGCAGGTTGCCGGCCAGCTCCACGTCCAGGTTGAGATCCCCCTGCAGCTCCAGCTCCTCTGGCAGGAAGCGGTCCAGCAAAGCCAGAGGCAATCCTTGGATTTGCAAGGATCCCGACTGTTCCTCTAGGCCCAGCTTGCCCACAAAAAGGGCTTGACGTTCGCCACTGCGCAACCGCAGCGGCTCCAACACCACTGCATCTCCAGCCAGGCTGCCCCTGGCAGTAAGGCTTTCAATGCCAAACTCCTCTGCCTGCCAATTCTGGCCCTCAAGGTAAAAGCTGACGCTAGGCCGGTTGAGGCTGCCGACCAGGCTAACGCTGGCTTGGAATTCCCCTCGCAGACTTGTGGGCGGCGGGAAAGTGCTCCGCACCGCTGACGCGAA
>NZ_JANSHV010000210.1:0-10100 GCF_047461775.1 Synechococcus sp. R6-5 | reverse complement strand
GCAGTGTTCAGCGTAAATGTATCAGAACGTCAAACTGCCCAAAATTCCCCTGCAATTTGCAATGGCCACAAAAGGGGATCCCTAGAGCTTGCGGGAATAGAACTCAACCACCAAAAGCTCGTTGACCGGGGCGCAAATTTGCTCGCGGGGGGGCAATTCCTTGATGCGTCCGCGCAGCTTTTCTTTGTCAAACTCCAGGTAGTCCGGCAAAAACAACCCCGGATACTCCGCGTAGGCGGCCACCAGCTTGCGGGAAGATTCCTTATTTTTTACTGTAATCACATCCCCCACTTTGCAGCCATAGCTGGGAATGGTTACCTTTTGGCCGTTAACCTCTATGTGGCCGTGGCTCACGAGCTGCCGAGCTGCCGGAATGGTTGGAGCCATGCCCAGACGAAACACGATGCAATCCAACCGCATTTCCAGCATTTGCAGCAAGGCCAAACCGGTGGATCCCTTGGAGCGCCGTGCCTTGCGCATGTAGCGGATCATCTGCCGCTCGCTCAGCCCGTAGTTGAAGCGCACCTTCTGCTTTTCTTCTAAGCGAATGGCATATTCGGATTTTTTCTTGCGCTCGGCGCCATGCATACCGGGCGGGTTGGTATTTTTGGGGCGCTTGCGCGTCAAGCCGGGCAGATCAAGTCCCCCGAAGCGACGAATAATTTTTAGGCGGGGGCCTGTGTAGCGGGACATGCGGGCATTTCTCCGAAATCAGCAAACAAAGTCAGCAAGAGATGGTCAGCTGGGGAGCAAGAGGACGAGGCACCAAAAGAATCAGCGATCTACTATATTAAGCGTTTAGTTCCTGCTTTGGACAAGGGGTCAAGGCTGTCTTTTGGGATCCCGTCTCCACCGTTGTATTCACCCTGTCAGTCGTAGTGAACCCCCAGCTGGGTGCGGATGAAAGCGCGATCTTCGCTGAGCAGGCCGTTGAGGGTGCGCCGTTCCCCCAAGATGGGATCCGGATCCAGGCCGATGGCTTCCAAGTCGGCCAGCACCATCAGCTCCACCAACTGCGGGAAGCTCACCTTGGGCTCCCATCCTAGGACTCGCTTGGCTTTTGAAGCATCCCCCAACAGCAGATCCACCTCGGTTGGGCGGTAGTAGCGGGGATCGATCTCGATCAACACTTGGTCTTTGTACAACCCCTGTTCGGCTTGGCCGGAGCCTTTCCAGGTAATCGGCAGGCCCACCAGCGCGAAGGCCCGTTCCACAAACTCGCGCACAGTGTGGGTTTCCCCGGTAGCCAGCACATAGTCATCCGGCTGGGGTTGTTGGAGCATCATCCACATCCCCTCGACGTAGTCTTTGGCGTAGCCCCAGTCCCGCTTGGCATCCAGGTTGCCCAGGTAGAGCTTGTCCTGTTTGCCGGCCACAATGCGGCTGACGGCGCGGGTGATCTTGCGGGTTACAAAGGTTTCCCCTCGCCGTGGGCTTTCGTGGTTGAACAAGATACCGTTGCAGGCGAAGAGGTTGTAGGCTTCGCGGTAGTTGACCGTCTGCCAGTAGCCGTACACCTTGGCACAGGCATAGGGGCTGCGCGGGTAGAAGGGGGTGGTTTCCTTTTGCGGGATCTCTTGCACTAGGCCGAACATCTCCGAGGAGCCTGCCTGGTAAAACTTCACCCGGATCCCGGTGCGCTGCTGGTAGTCGCGGATGGCCTCTAGAAGACGCAGCGTGCCCATGGCCACTGCATCGACGGTGTATTCCGGCGCATCAAAGCTCACCCGCACGTGGGATTGGGCCCCCAGGTTGTACACTTCCGTCGGCTGCACCTGTTCCAGGATCCTGCGCAGGGTGGTGCCATCCGTGAGATCCCCGTAGTGAAGGAATAGCCTAGCCTGGGGGTCATGGGCATCCACGTAGATGTGGTCGATGCGGTCGGTGTTGAAGGTGCTGGCGCGGCGGATGATGCCGTGAACTTCGTAGTTTTTCTTCAACAACAGCTCGGCCAGATAGGAGCCATCCTGTCCGGTGATGCCGGTAATTAGGGCACGTTGGGTCATAGAGCTGGGGGCAAAGACTAGGAAAACACCAAAAATCAAAATGGCCTGAGGCTCAAGTCCAATGGCAAAACTCAAACCTCAAAGCGGAGACCTTGAAGCTAGAACATTATAGTGCAGCGGGACTCCTTCTCCTCAGGCCGTGCCCGCCGAGGCACATTCCTGGCCAAGGGTGTGGTCTTTCAACCGTTGCAAAGTTGCAGTCAGGGCCATGGGCCAGGGATCCGGCTGGCGCAGTTGTCGCACTCCCTGGGGCAGGCGCAGCACAGAAGCGCGGCTGGTGCGGGCAATGGCTTCCAGATCCGGCAAGGGATCCAGCAGCAGCCCTTTTTCCATAACTTTGCGCAAGAGCGGTTCGTAGCCAGGAGGCGGGGGCTCGTCAGCATGGCCCAACAAGTCTCCTTCAGGGCCGCGAAAGATCTGCTTGCGACCGGGAAGGGTGGCTTTGGCAAAGGAAGCTTTGGCCACTGGGATCCCATTGATTTCCACCAATTTGTACACCCCGTTCACGCCTTCTCCGGTCACCAGGCGGGTGCCCACCCCATAACCGCTGATGGGGGCTTGGGAGCGATGCAGGCGCTCGATCTCGTATTCGTCCAAATCCCCACTGACGAACACCGGGGCGCCTTGAGGCAAAATTTGTTTCACCCGGCGAGAGAGATCTTCCAAATCTCCCGAGTCGATGCGCACCCCGCCGATTTCCCCCTGGGATCCCAGTTGATCTGGGCTTCTGGCCGCAAAGAGCTGGGCTGCTGTGCGCGCCCCTTGGATGGGATCGTAGGTATCGATTAGAAGCGCAGCTTGGGGAAAGTAGCGCCGAAAGGATTGAAAGGCGCGGGTTTCGTCTCCCGAGAGAGCAGCAATGGCCATCACTAGGGAATGGGCCATGGTTCCTGCCGGCTTGCGCCCCAATTTCAGGGCTGCCAAGACGTTGGAGGTGGCATTGAACCCTGCCGCCAGAGCCGCCCGGGCTGCCCACAGCCCCGCCTGGGGACCAAAAGCTCGCCGGGTGCCGAACTCCAACAAAATGGCCTCATCCCCTGCTGCATCTCGCATACGGGCCGCCTTGGTGGCGATCAGGGTCTGGTAGTTAAAGGTGGACAGCAAGTAAGTTTCCACCAGTTGGGCTTGCCAGAGGGGGGCTTCCACCCGCAACAGGGGCTGGTTGGCGAAAATGGCGGTTCCTTCCGGCACCGCCCACACATCCCCCTCAAACCGGCAGCGGGCCAGCAGCTCCCAAAAGCGCTCCGGCGCATCGGCGAAAATGCCCGTTTCCCGCAGCGCTCGCAAAGCCTCGGGGGCGAAGCTCAGTTGCTGCAGATAGTCCACTGCCTGGGTGAGCCCCATGGCGATTAGGTAGCCATAGTCGGTGGGCAGGCGCCGCACAAACAGCTCAAAGGCAGCGGGCTGAGACTCTAGCCCTTCCCCCACGTAGCAGGCGGCCATGGTGAACTGGTACAGGTCGGTTAGCAGGCCATAGTCTTGGGGCCGCAACGACGAGAAATCAGGGCTCAACATGAAAAACCTCGGGGCAGAAGCCAGTGGGGAACGGCGGGATCGAGCAGAGGGCTGTTGCGAAGGTTATAGTGAAACTTACCATAAGTAAGGCTGCTTGTAGGGATCCACCAGAAGCATCACAACCCCAAAAAACCTTAAAAATCGGCCTCGACAAGACACCAAACCCAAACTCAGCCAGAAATACAGGCGGCCATCTGGACAAAATCTTGCCCCCAACTTATAGTGAAACCAACCATAAGTGTTACCCGTCCAACTCTATCGAGCGGGTGCAAGCCTGGTCAATCCAGCCCCCACCGGAAGAACGCCATGAATACCACTCTACAGGAGCTAACTGTTAAGGCTCCAGCGGGCCTTCCCCCCCACTTTGATCCGGAGCGGGTGGGAGAGATTTGGCGCGTGCCCTACCAACAGCGGGCAGCAGAAGCCGAGCTCTGGGCCAAGGAGCAAGGGATCCCGCCGGCAGAGGCGGATCGGGTGCGGGTGGGCTTGTTGCTCATTGATGTGCAGAACACCTTTTGCATTCCCGGCTTTGAGTTGTTTGTGGCCGGTTCCGGCGGATTGGGAGCGGTGGAAGACAATCGACGGCTTTGTCAGTTCATCTACCGCAATTTGGCTTGCCTCACCCAGATCATTGCCACTCTCGACACCCACACGGCCATGCAGATCTTCCACCCCGTCTTTTGGGTGGACGCGCAGGGAGCCCATCCTGAGCCGGCCACGGCCATTTCGGCAGCCGATATCCGCTGCGGACGCTGGCGGGTTAACCCCGCCATGGCTGCCAACCTCACCCAGGGGGATCTGACGCGGTTGCAGGTCTACGCTCTGCACTACGCCGAGCAATTGGAGCAGGGGGGGAAATATCCCCTCATCGTCTGGCCCTACCACTCCATGCTGGGGGGGATTGGCCATGCCCTGGTGCCAGCGGTGGAGGAGGCGATTTTCTTTCACAGCATGGCCCGCTGCAGCCAGCCCAGCCTGCAGCTCAAGGGAGCCAACCCCTTGACGGAGAATTATTCCGTACTCAGCCCGGAGGTCTTGACCGGGCCGGAAGGGGATCCCATCGACGAGAAAAATGAGCCTCTTATCCGCCACCTGCTGCAGTTTGATGCGCTGATCGTGGCTGGCCAAGCCAAAAGCCATTGCGTGGCCTGGACGGTGAGTGACCTGCTGCAGGAAATCCAAGCCACGGATCCCAGCTTGGCCAAGAAAGTTTATCTTCTGGAGGACTGCACCTCGCCGGTGGTGATTCCCGGCGTTGTGGATTTCAGCGAACAGGCGGAGGCCGCCTTCGCCCGCTTTGCGGAAGCAGGAATGCACCGAGTGCGCTCCACGGATCCCATCTGGGAGTGGCCTGAGTTTCCCCGGGATCCCAGCTGACCTCCAACATCCGGTATGATGCAGCAGGATCCTCTGCTGGAGCAGCCCTGTGTACGGTCGCGGTAGCGGTGCGGAGCACTCTCGCGGTAGCGGTGCGGAGCACTTTTGGGATCCCCGCCCTGAGGCCAGTTCCACCGTCTCCAGCAGTCTGCGCCCCCCCAGCGGTGCCCGGGATCTCCTGCCGCGGGAAGTACAACGGCGGGAGAAGCTGGAGGCTCAGCTGACCCGGGTTTTCCGGCGCCATGGCTACCAGCGCATCATCACTCCCACCCTAGAGCGGCTGGAAACGCTGCTGGCGGGGGGATCCATCCGCGCTGAGTCGGTGCTGCAACTGCGGGATGGCGAAGGGACGATGCTGGGGCTGCGCCCCGAGTTCACTGCTTCCATTGTGCGGGCGGCAGCCACCCGTCTAGCCGGTGGGCCTTTGCCGTTGCGGCTCTACTACCACGGCAGCGTTTTTCGCAACAGCCGGCGGGAGGAGGGATCCTACAGTAGCCAGGAGTTTTTTCAGTCCGGAGTGGAGCTGATCGGGGCAGGGGGATGGCTGGCAGATGCCGAGATTCTGCTGCTGCTGGCCGATTGCATTCGCTCGATCGGCATCTCTTCTTGTGTAAACGGGACGGAGACCGCCTGGACGCTGCTGCTGGGAGATGTCAGCCTCACCGAGAGTTTGCTCAGCGCCGTTGCCCCCACGGCTCAAGCGGCAGTGCGCCGTGCCATTGCCCAGCTCGACTACGTTTACCTGGAATCGGCCCCTCTGCCGGAAGCCGCCCGCCAAATTGGCTTGCAGATTCTGGGGCTGCGGGGACAGCCCGGCTCAGTTCTTTCTGACCTGGCTCAGTTGCCTGTGCCGCCTGAGCGGCTGCGGGATCTGCGGCAGCTCTGCCAGGTGCTGGAGGAACATGGGGTGCGGGTGGTGCTGGATCTGAGCTTGTTGCAAACCCTGGCCTACTACACCGGTATCGTTTTTCAGGCGGTGGCGAGCGGGGAGGTCATTGCTCTGGGGGGGCGCTACGACCGGCTGCATGCTCTCTACAGCCCTCAGCAGGTCGAACAGCCGGGGATCGGCTTTACCCTTCTGCCGGATACGCTGCTGCGGCTCTTGCCCCCCGATCCCCAAACCGAGGAGATGGGCTGCAAACGGTTGGTGGTGCCCCTGGTGCCGGCAGGGATCCCGGCGGCGCTGGCCTTGGCCGCCCGCTGGCGAGAATTGGAGGCGGTGGAGCTGGAATTGCTGGATCGGGCCCCTGAAGAGATCGAAGCCTATGCCCGCCAATGTCGGATCCCGGAGATCGCCTGGGTACAAGCCGACGGCAGCTACCACATCACCCACCCGGGCTAATGCTGGCAAGGTTGACCTCCCAACAGAGACGGGGCTGCACCAGTTGCAACAGGTGTTGGCGAATGCGTTCCAACTGCCGGATGGCGCTCTGCACCCCTGGCGCAAACGGCTGACGGGATCCCTGCGCCCAAAAATGCTGCTGCAAATAATCGATCAGCCACAGTTGTGCCGGCAGCTCCAAACTGGCCACCGCTCTGCCCAATTCCAATGCCTGCTGGAGAGAAGAGTGCCAGGGCCAACGTTTGAGTTCCTCAAGGAGCGACGGCGGGATCTGCTGCAGGTGCTGGTGGGCCAGCAAGGCCAAGCCGGGGCTGCCCTGGGCCAAGGCAATCAGCTCGGATCGAGGGATCCCTGCCAGATCTGGGCAACCCAACCCACTCAGCACCCGGTCGACCTCTTCTGGGCTGAGGCGGCGAAAAGGCACCATCTGGCAGCGGGACAACAGCGTCGGCAACAGCGAGGCCGCCTGGGGGGCGATGAGTATAATATGGGCTGGGCCTGGCTCCTCCAGGGTTTTCAACAAAGCATTGGCAGCGCTTTCCGCCAAGGTTTCGGCTCCCTCCAGCACCACCACCGCTCCCGTTCGCGTAAGCGGGACGGAGTCCTTTAGCGGGGGGGAGCCCTTTCGCTGGGCTCGAATCGGCTTGCGGGCACAGAAGCGGGATACCCCCTGCACCTGCTCCAGGCGAATTTGGGGCGGCGAGCGCCGTTGCAAGGTTTGCGCCTCCGGGGAGTCTGCCGCAATTAGGCGGCCTTGGTGCAGGTAGGTGGGGCTGACCCAGTGGAGATTGGGATGGTTGCCCGCCAGCAGCCAACGGCAGTGGGAGCACTTGCCGCAAGGGATCCCGGAGCTGGATTCGCACAAGAGGGCCTGGGCAAACCAACGGGCCATCAGCTTCCGCCCCACCCCTTGGGGGCCCAAGAAGCAGTAGCTGGAAGTCACCCGCCCCTTCTCCAGGGCCGCCACAAGCAGTCGTGCCGCCATCTCCTGCCCGACAATGTGCTGTGGAGGCAAGACCTTCATCCGCTTGACGGTCTCGGCGCTCGGACGGAGTTCTGGCATATCTCAGCATCCGCTGGCAGAAGCTGGCAGGAAATGTTTGCGAAAATACTGCAGCGTCTCCGGTCGCAATAACCCCCGCTCCACCAAGGGATCCCCCCAGTGGGGCGAAGATTCATCCATCGGCGGCAAGGACTCCAGCACTTCAGCAGCCAACAAGTCGGCAGCCTTGAGGAACTCTCCCACCGTGCGGCACCCCGACAAACGGGCAGAATACCCCCCATCCGCAAAGAACTTGATCGTGGTTGCCTTCAGGCCGGTACACTCGCCGATGACCGCAGTCAGCTTGCCCCCTGATTGTTGCCAGCGGCTGAGGATGTCTTGGATCTGGGGCCGATCCAGCAAGCCCGCTGCCTGCAAGTTTTGGAACAGATGCCTGGCCCAGGGGGTGAGTTCCGCCAGCAAAGGATCCGTCGGCGTGTCCTCAGGATTGGCGGGAAGCTCCCCGGCATCGGTCGCAGGTTCCTCCGGTCTCCCCGTAAGGACTGCGTTTCGCTCACGCAAGCGTGCTGGCCCATCTTTGGCGGTTGAGCCAGAGAAGTTGGCTGCTCTCAACTGAGCCTGCGCTGCCTCGGCGATCAGCTTTTGCTGTTCGTAACTCACCTGCAGCAGACGGTTGCGATTCTGCTCAATCTTGAGATTCTCTTGCAGGGACTCCAGGCTCTGTCGGTAGGCCGCTAGCAGCTCTCGCGCATCTCGCAGTTCCACCGTCAAGTTGGCCTGCTGCTGTTGAAGGGCGCTGAGGCGGGATCCCGTGGTTTTCAGTTGTTGTTGAGCTTGCTCCAAGGCTTCTTGGCGGGCTTGCAGGGATCCCTCCAGTTGGACAATGCGCTGGTCGGCCTCGGCCCGTTCTGCCCTGAGCTGGTGGATCAGGGCTTGGCTCTGCTGCAGTTGCTCCTCCAGTTGAGCAAGGTGCGCTTCGTAGTCACGGTTGGCTGCCATCAGCCGCGCCATTTCCGCTTGCAGTTGTTGTAGCTGCGCCTGTAAGCTTTCCACCTGCTCTGGGGGAACATAGCCGGAAAGCCGCGCCATTTGGGCCTCGTGCTCTTGCTGTAGCTGGGCGTAGCGCTCTTGCCACATCTGCAAAGCGGCCCTCAGCTCCGCAATCTGTTGCTCTAAAGCGGCAACCTGCTCTGGCCAGAAGGAGTCCAGATGCCGGGATGGGGCAGCTTCTGGCTCTGCAGCTTGCTGGGCAAGTTGGGCCTGCAGCTGATCCCGCCCCGACCGGAGCTGCTGGAGCTGCTGGAGCGCCGCTTCCAATTGAGCGCGTAGGTCAGTCACAACGCTGCTGGGCACCAACTCCGACTGGCGTTTCTGCAGAATCTGGATTTGCTCTTGCAACTGCTCCAATTCCGACTGATAGCAATCTTGCTGGGTTTGCAACTGCCGCTGCGCCCTTTGCTCAGCAGCGCGGGCAAGAGCCAGCTCCGTTTCCAGCCTTTGCAGTTGTTCCCGCCAAACCCGCAAATCCTGCTGCAACGTTGCCTGGTGCTGGAGCTCTGCTTGTTGGAGACGGATGGTGGCTTCCAGTTTTTGAATGCGCTGCTGATACTGGCTTTGAAAATCGGCAATCTGCTGGTTCATGCTGGCCAGGATCCGATCCCATTCCTGTTCCTGGAGCTCGATTTGTAGCCGCAAGGCTTCCACTTGCTTGCGGTAGTCAGCCAAGGTGGCCGGTTGAGGCTCATCGGCAAAGGGATCCGAGGCCGCCGCAGCCAATGTTCCAGGGATGGGATCTCCCCCAACTGCGGATTCGAGACTCGATGGCTGAATTGTTCCCTCGCAAGGGATCTTGGCCTCTTCGGGTACAGGCCAATCCTGAGCTGGGTCTTCTCGGCCAGGAATTGTCGATCTTCGGGGGATAGGCTGAACCTCGGGTACGGGATCCTTAGCCAAAAAAGGCTGCAGTGCTTCCCACGCATTGGGGGAAGCCATCCGTTGCAGTTGCACCTGAACATCCAAGGCGCGATCCAAAATGGCTGGCTGTACCCAGCCTTTCCAGGTGAGAATCTCCCCCAATTTCCGCCCGTAGCGACGCTGTTGGGCCAGAGCAACCCGCAACTGCTCGAAATCCAAATGGCCCAGCGCCACCAAAATCTCTCCTAGAGAAAGGGACTGGCTGGGCAGGAAGCGGTAGAGATCAGCCAGAGTGAGCCAGCCGCGCTCGAGACACACTTCTCCCAACTTGAGGTGGTTTTGCTGTTGCTCTCGCAGAGCCTGAGCCAACTGGGATTGGGAGATCAGACCCGCCCGCAGCAAACGCTGTCCCAGCGGTAAGCTCGACTCAGCCCCGTCGGCAGCAGCACCCCGCCCCTCCAGAAAGGGGAATGGGGTAGAGCCACTCTGGGAGGAAGAGGAGCGCGGAGGCATCAATAAAGTTCCCAGTTTAGGACTGTGTTGTTGCTGTACTTTAGCTTATCGCCCCTCAGGATAAAGCACAAAGAGATGCCAACGCCACATTGACCAGAAAACTGGGTTACAAGCCCCGCCCTTTATGACGGCTTCTTGATACAGTAACTGCGAACTCCGCCAGCTTGTTCGCCTGCGGCAGCACTGAGTGCTTCGTGGTGCAGTACCTCTTACTAGAGGGACATTAGAGGGACAAAGTATCTGGGAGTCTCTTCCCAGTAATTAGGGCGGCGGCATCCCTCTTCGTGCATAGGGATGGAGCAGTACAGCCTGTTAAGGAATCAAGGGGCACAGTAGCAACACCTAGCAAACCAACTTCGGAAGCAGAATGGATTGATGAGTAGTCAAGAGGTCTCTGCTATCTGCTCCATCCCATACTTCCCGGCTCTGG